>CANHQR010000025.1 GCA_947462815.1 Pseudobdellovibrionaceae bacterium | reverse complement strand
CATGGTACGGGCGGCTGGGGAGCCGACAAAAAATCCTTCATCGATTTCAAAGATTCGTTCTGGGGTGGAATCGTTGGTCTCTTCACGTCGATTCGCTCAAAGGGCTGCACGCGCGTTGATAACGAGAGCATCGCTTACTTGCGATCCCTGCTGCCGGTCGGCACACCCCTCATCAAAATCTACGCGAAAGAGGGATACCGCGATGCGAACCGTAGCGGTTATTCGCGTCAGCCCACCAGCTGGTCCTACATCTTGACGACTGTCGGCCATCAACGCACGAACAACCACCAAGTGGCCGATCGTCAGACCGTCTTATCGCAAGGCACTCCGCGCAGCCAATGGATTGAAGAGGGTACTCTGGCGGTCGACCAGTATCCCGACGCTGTCGCCTTTTCGGGCGGCAAACGCGGTGGAGATCTCTACGATCTCGGCGAGCGCGCTTTCCGCGGACACTTCATTGTTGATGAGGGCACGGTCGTGAATTACAGCCATCCCTCAAGCATCTCACGTGGAGGTTTCTCGGATGGTCAGCTGCCCAGCTTTGCGGTCAGCTCCAATTCACAGATTTCTGCGCCCCGCGCCACTTACTCACACTCAACTTCAAATCCCCACGACCAATGGAGCGGCGGCGGCAACTGACACAGGCGTACGGCGTCCCGAAAGAGGCGGCAAACCCGAGAGGGCGCCGCCTTTTTCATTTGTGCGCTAGATACATCGAGGGAATATCGACCGTCGACTCACGCCCGAGCTTCGGGCGATTCTCTTTGAGCCAATTCTCGGCGGCGGCACGGCCAAATTCAAAAAGCCTCTGGAGAAATTCAGGCTCAATCAGAAGTTTGGTGGCGCTCCCCAGAGGGCGCATCTCATCTTCAGCTTCAATCCGATGCACCAAGACCTTTCGGTACCTTTCTTGGTTCAAGGCACCCTTCTCAATCAGACGATTCACAAAGTGAATGGCCCGCATCTCACTCGCTAAGGACGCGTTGAAAGCAATCTCACTCATGCGGTCTTGGATCTCAAACACCGTTTTTGGCACAGCATCGCGGCGAAGTGGATTGATCTGCACGATGACCAAATCCGTAGCCGCGCATTCATAGAAAATCGGATATAGGGCCGGGTTGCCAACAAACCCACCATCCCAATAGTGTTGGCCGTCCACTTCCGGAGCATGAAACATGAGCGGCAAGGCTGTACTGGCCAGCATGGCACCTAAATCTAATTCTTCCCGGCGAAAGACACGAATGCGCCCTGTCTCCACGCATGTCGCCGAAACAAAGAGCTTCACCTCATTGAATTTTCGAAGTCGATCGAAGTTCAGGTGCGCTTCGAGCAGGCCTCGCACAGGATTGATATTGGTCGGATTCCACTGATAGGGAGAGATCAAATGCGAGAACGAAGCGAAGAGATGATAGGAAAATGAAAGATCAAAACCAAAGCGCCCCATCCAAACATCGAGCGGATGACGACGAAAGGGCGTGAAGGCGTGAAACTCTCCCACAGCCGTCCAGAACTGGCGAAGCTTTTCTCGCGCGCGCTCCCGGCCACCTTCTGCCCAGCCGTCCAACATCAAAGCCGCATTGACGGCTCCCGCGCTTGTTCCCGAAAGCCCATCAAAACCGAGCCAAGATTCTTCGAGGAGCCGATCCAAGACGCCCCACGTGAAAGCGCCATGCGACCCGCCACCCTGCAGGGCCAGATTCACCACCGTCTCATTTTGATTCACTTGCATGCCTTTATGAGAGCTCGCCATATTGGATTCTCAAAACAAATCGTTTTAGAGGAGCTGCGACTGGAGCTTTCGCACTAGACCATCTCAATTCGACCAAAGTCGGCCGAGTTTTTTGCCGATACAGAGGACATGGCCCTCAAGCCGACTCTCTTCGAAATTCGCAGCCTTGATAAAAACGGAAGTCTGCTTCGCGTGGGCGATCGGGTCGGCTTCGTGGCACGCGGTTGGTTTGCGCCTCGCGAGCAAGAAACCTTCGGCGTGATCACCGAAATCGATGCCCGCGGGGGGATTCGCATTCAGCCCACCGAAAACTACAAATGCTTCGGCACCGATGGAAAAATAATTTCTCGAGAAGCCGAGATCTACTTCACACACTACCGCTATATTCCCGAACTCCGCGCTCGCGTGTACCACACTTTGAACAAAAAATTTGAATTGATGATCTATCGCATCGATCCCGACGAAAATCCCGTCGCCGTACCTCGTCGCCGCTAGGCGAAGTTGTCGGATCCTCAGATCGAGACTCACGGCCATCCGTACTTGATGTCGAGCAACCTGAATCCCTGCAGTTTGACCAATTGCGGCGCTTTCCTGACCAAGGGAAGAGTGACCTCGGCGATGGGCTCCTTCATACTGGCAGAGTGAGACAGACGAGTGGGTTCGAATCCACGCAAGGAGTCCTTATGTTACATTTCCCCCAAGCCGCTTTTTTAAAAATTGGCTTTCGTCACATCCTCGTCGCCGGTCTGACCCTTTGGACCTTGAGCGCCTGCCAAAGTCTGCCAACTTTCAACGGGGGAAATGCAACAGAGAGTTCGGACGAGACTCCAACTCGCCAAGAAGCGACGGCCGATCTCTTCTTGCAACTTGATACAAATGGCGACGGCCGATTGACTCGAGAGGAAGCCCGTTCAGGATTTCAAATGCTCGTCACGATTTTGGATCGCCCCAGCAAAGATCTGATGATGGCCGCCAAGTCAGGCGAGACAAAAAAGAAAAAGCGCCTCAGCCCTCGGCGACCTACACCCACAGACTCCAAGCGTGCCTTCGATAAACTCTTTGAGTCCACACCCGATGGTAAGGAATCCCTGACCCAGGAAGAGTTCAAAAAACTTGTCGCTCAAGCCAAGACGGATGATCCCGATCGCGATCCCTTTTTGCCGTTTCTTTGACGTGCTGAGGGACGATGTCAATTGGAGTAGACCCCGTAAAACCGTACAAATCAGCCGGCACCCATTCTCAGATTTTGAGCGAACAAGAAGGAATGCTTTACGTAAGGAGATCCGTTGCGCTCTGTGACCAACAGTTAGGTGAGGAGATCCGAGATCCATCCGAAATGAACAAAAAGATAAATGGTGCTCCGGGCCGGAATTGAACCGGCACGACAGTGTGACCCGTCCCAGGATTTTAAGTCCTGTGCGTCTACCAATTTCGCCACCGGAGCAATTGTCGCGTTGGCGATTAGCCGCGACCCCGATAGCATAAACCTGTGACGCCACAGCCTCAAGCCTCGCTTTCGAGCTACATTTTTCAGCATTCCGTCGCAGTGCTCCGGGCGCGAGGCCTCGCCGTGGTCGGCGTGAGCTTCCTCGCGGCCCTCACGGCCCGCGGCCTCGATGACCTGTTCCACTTTCGCTTAGGTCTAGGTGAGCACCCCGATCATGTGCCCTTGGTGCTCACGAGTCTGAGCCTACTTTCCATCATTGAGCTGCTCGGCCTCGCCGGACGCCTCACCCTGATCTCCCAAGCACTTAAGCCACGCCCCTTGCTTCCGGATCGTCTCGAGTTTTCACTCCTCCTGATTGAGTCGCTGCGTTCACTTGCCGCAACTTTGTGGCGAGTGCCCCTGCTCATACTGCCCGCTCTCTGGGAGTTCATCCGTCTCACTCCCGTCCCTTACGTCGTGATGTTCGATAAGTCCTACCGACGCGGAGAAATCGACGTTCTCAAAGCCTCACGCGCCTTTTTTGCACGCCATCGACTGTTCGTTTTGGGTCTTCTCCTACTCATGATGCTGAATGCCGTGGTGATTGAGTTCTTTGAGCCGAAGATGGATTTAGCACCCATTTGGGAAACGCCCTTCGATTTTCTCCTGCCTCTGCTGGCGATTGCCGCGATCACGGCCGGCCTCGATCTCCTCGTGAGCTTGTTGGTTCGCTATCGCATGGATCAGGAAGGTGGCGCATGACTCAATCCTCAGCACCGAACGATTCTCGACCCATTGGTTTTTTCGATTCAGGGCTCGGCGGCCTCACCGTTCTTCGACGTGTTCGCGAACTTCACCCCGCCGAAAGCTGGATTTACCTCGGCGATACGGCACGCCTTCCCTACGGAACGAAAAGTCCCGATACCATTCGCCGCTACAGCCTCGCGAATATCCTCAAACTGCAGAGTCTCGGCGTGAAGGCTGTTGTGGTAGCCTGCAACTCGGCCTCCAGCACCCTCGACTCACTTCATCTCGAGCAACTCAGCGTGCCGGTCTATAATGTCATCGATCCTGGAGCCGAAGCCGCGCTCGTCGCCTCAGAGACCCGCCGGATCGGCGTGCTCGGCACACGAGCCACCGTGCAAAGCAAAGCTTACGTCCGGGCTCTCCATCGTCGAGATCCAAATGTTTTGGTTTATCAACAAGCGGCGCCTCTGCTCGTACCTCTCGTGGAAGAGGGATGGGAGGAGGATCCGGTCACCAATCTGATCATCTATCGATATGTGCAGCCGCTTCTGGCCGCGCAGATCGACACGCTCATCATGGGCTGCACCCACTATCCGGCTCTCGCACCAGGAATTCAAAGGGCTGTTGGCCTTGATATTCGACTCGTTGATTCGGCCGAGGCCATTGGCCATCAACTCGAGAAGGATTTTCAAACTCTCCGCCTCCAGCGCTCGGCTTTGCAGTCGCCTCAACTCCGTCTATTCGCCACCGATGCCTCACCGCAAATGGACGCAACAGCCCAGCGACTGATGAAAGATGCCAACTTGCCCAGCTTTGAAGGTATCGATATAGAGTTGGTTCCCGCCCAGCATGAACTCTTGAAAGGTTCAAAATGAGCTCGCCGTCCAACTCCACGTGCTCCGTGGTTGACCTACCCCAGATCGAAGTCATCGGTTCCTCTCGCTGGGGCCTTCCCTTGATCAGCCACACTTGGAGTCGCCCGACGGCGCCACGGGTTCTCCTGTTAGGCGGCGTCCACGGTGACGAAATTGAGGGGGTCGCGCTGGCCCGAGCACTGCTTGCTGAAGCTATCCGACGACCCGCATTTGGTCTCGCTTTGGATCTCCAGATTATCGCCGAAGTAAATCCCGATGGTGTGCTGGCCAAGACTCGTGGCAATGGTGCAGGCGTCGATCTCAACCGCAACATGGACACTCAAGATTGGTCGCCGATTGCTCTAACAGAGCGCTATCAACCCGGCCCGCAAGCGATGAGCGAACCAGAAACCCGTGCGCTCGCGGAACAAATCTTAAGTTACAAACCTGATCTCATCATCAGTCTTCACTCTTGGAAACCGATGCTCAACGTGAACGACGCACCCAACTCTCAGCTGTGCACGCAAGTCGCCGAGCGAATCGCTCGACACACTGGCGATTGCATTGAGCCCAACATCGGTTATTCGACACCCGGTTGTCTTGGAACCTGGGCTGCACTGGAGCGAGGGATCCCCACCTTGACCTATGAAATTGAGCGCGGCCTCGCACTCAACAAAGTTGTACAGCTTCACCAACCCGCAGTGATCGATGGTCTCAAAGTTTTGGAGAAACACTCATGAACACAGCACTCATCTCGCGCGCATTTCAAAGTGGACTTGATCAACTGACGCCGGCTGAGAAGACGGACCTGCAAACAGCCGTCGCGAACGCCATCCAGGGCTTGGACCAAGGTCGCTTGAGCGTTGTCGAAAAAGTATCGGGGGAATTTCGGGTCAACACCTGGTTGAAGGAAGCGATTCTCTTGCACTTTCGTCTGATGAAAATGGAAGTCATCGAATGCGGTCCATTTCGCTACGTCGATAAGATTCCACTCAAGGCATGGAAAGGTGATGAGGGCGTTCGCGTTGTTCCCCAAGCTCTTGTTCGCCAGGGGGCCTATATCGAGTCCGGCGCGATTCTCATGCCTTCCTATGTGAATATCGGAGCTCGCGTCGGCTCAGGCAGTATGGTAGACACCTGGGCCACGGTTGGTTCCTGCGCATGGATCGGCGCGCATGTGCATCTTTCGGGCGGCGTAGGAATCGGCGGCGTTCTTGAACCCGTGCAAGCCAAGCCGGTGATTGTCGAGGACAACGCCTTCATCGGCTCACGCGCCATTCTGGTCGAAGGCGTGCACATTGAAGAAGGGGCAGTGATTGCCGCTGGCGTGACCATCACCGGCAGTACAAAAATCATTGATGTCACATCCAGCACGCCGAAGACTTACCAGGGTCGCGTGCCGGCCAACTCCGTCGTTATTCCTGGCACTCTCAACAAGACATTTCCTGCCGGAGAATATGGTACGCCCTGCGCCTTGATCATCGGACAGAGAAAAGCTTCGACGAATCTCAAGACAAGCCTGACTGAGGCTCTTCGCGACTTTGATGTGGCGACATAAAATTCCGCGCCGGCTCACTTAGCCGCAACGCTCAGTTGCGGCATCTTCCGCATCGCCTCTGCGGGCATGAGCTCGGTAACTCGACGCGAGGGAAACCAGCTCGCCAGAAATCCAAGCCCTAAGGCCAACGCCACAACGAGCACCACAAACAAAGGGTCAACGTGCGCGGGAATTGTCGTGTCATAGTAGAAGTCCGGCAGAATTGAGGACTTTCTCGAATCCAGCCACATACAAAACACCACACCCAGGATCGCACCCACACCGACGCCACACCCGGTGAGCAAGAGCCCAATGCGCGTGAACAGACTGCGCACCTCACGTCGCGAGAGACCCAGTGCCATCAAAAGCCCAATCTCCTTGGTCTTATGAGTGATCAGAATGATCAATACCGTCACGATCGAGAATCCGGCGATTAACGTGGATAGGCCTAAAAACAGCCCGATTGCGAAGATCTCCAACCGAAGAGCCTGAAACAACGTGGAGTTTCTTTCTCCCCAAGTTTGCACCTGGTGCGTATCAAGTACCAGTTCCGGCCACCTCCGCAAAAGCACATCCTGAGCGGCCGAAGCCTGTGCAGGGCGACGCAGCCAAATCTCCCACCCTCGCGACAGACTTGCGGCCTCGCCACTGAGCCCCAACAAGCTCTCACCAGGCTCGTAGACAAAAAGCTTGGCATCGACATCCGCCACGTTGGTCATCACCAGCCGATCGACCGTCACCCGCTCAAAGCGAGGAGCTTCGCCCTCTGGCAACAACAGAGCCTCTGGCGAAATCACCGTAACTTTGTCGCCTTCAAAGACGCCCATGCCTCGCGCCAAATCCACACCCAAAAGAACCCGGCCTTTACCCAAGTCAGGAACATCGACACTCTCACGCTGGGCCGCTTCAGCCACCGACTCCATCAGAGCTTCGATCGCCTCGCGCGAAAGTCCTTTTGCCTCAGCCCCCGAAAACACACCGTCTGCAGTGCGAATTACGACATCTTGCCACTCAACAGGAAAGGCCTTCGCATCGAAAACTTTAAGAGCCGCCTCAAGTTCGGCGCGCTCAAGCTTCGGCAAGTTGGCACCTCGAATCACCAAGTGAGGCTCAGCAACGAGCAATCGCGCACGAATCGAATCATGAAATCCATGCATCACGCTGACCACCGTGATCAGTGCAAACACACCGACCGCAATGCCGGTCATCGAGATCCATGCAATACTGCGCACCAGGGCCCCGGCGCGACGACTCAATAGGAACCGCTGGAAAAATTCAAATTCGAAACCGACTTGCTTCACAGCTCAACGCTGCCACGGACCTACGCAAAAAGCCATCTTTTCAGGCGTGACCAAAAGGTGGGCCGAGCCGCAAGTCGCGGCGCATTCGTCAAAGTTCGAGGCCCCTGCCGCAAACAGATCTCGATCATTTCGCGCCATTCGCGTTTGAGTTGGGGTGCGATTTGCAAAATCCGCTGTCCCATCCAAACCACCCTCGACTCAACCTGCTCGTCAAAGCGAATCTCTTCAACCACACTTCCAGGTTCTGGAGACAGTTCCGTCTCGAGAATCACACCGGTTCGCAAGCCATCCCGGGCACTCCAATCTAAAACCTGCCCATGCACAGAAAGCTGGAATCGGATCACCCGTTCTTCCAGCGACAGCCAAAGCATCAGATCCGTATCGCAATTCGAGTGATACCACCTCGATAAGATCTCGACGCCGTTAACTTGATAAACATCCACAGCGCGTTCCTCGAGCGACCATGCGATCTGCTCGGCAACGCCTTCGGCTCCCAAGACGTTCCACGATAACGATGCCAATTCTGGAGTCCACTCTTTCGGCGCAGCCACTCAATCCCCCGCCGGGCGCCGTTCTTGGGTCGCCGATTCCGAATCTCGAGTCGTGGGCGTGTTCTTTGCCGCTTCCTCTTCACGCACCTCACGGGCCGAGCCACGTAACAGAAATGACTTCTGCAAGGCTTTAAGAGTCACGACGGTTTCATCCAACGCTTCGATGGCCCTCCGACTTGCGCGCGGAAGTTCGGGAGCGATCTTCTGCATCTCCGGCACAGCCTTGCTCAGTTCCTCGGTGAGCACCGCCGTGTTCTTCGCGATCTTTGATAAATGCTGGAGCATCTCGGGAGAGTCCTTGGCGACCAAGGGAAGCAGCTTACTCATCTCTTCTGTCAGCTTCGCCAGATTATTGATCGTCGTAATGAGCTGGTCCTTTTTGTTGACGCCGACGAGAATTCGATTGGCCTCGCCCATCAGTCGATTCGCGTTTCGAAGTAGCGGCGACATTTCGTCAAACATACGAATGACGGCACGACTTCGCTCGGGATCCAAAAATGCTTCGGCGACAATCTTCAGATTCTCGGCGACCTTACCTGTGATCTCGACAAACGGCCCAAAAGTTCGTCCGTTGAGGAGCTCCATGAGATCCGTGCTGACTTCACTTTTGATTTCCGCGCCGGCAAAAAGCACCTGGCGCTCCACACTTCCGACACCAAGATCAAGAACCTTATCTCCAATGATGAAGGGACGCATCACACGGACAACAGAGTCCTCACGAACTTTATCCCAATATGCTTCTCCCACAACAAAGTTCACGCGGACCTGCTGGCTGGATAAGAGTTCAACACTTCGAACTTCACCGATCCTTAGACCCTGCATGAGCACAGCCGTACCAGATCGAATTCCTTCGGCACTTTGAATTGAAGTCACAAATTCTCTTTTGGCTTCAAGCCAGCCACGCTTCACCGCAACAACAATCGCAATCACGATCGTTCCCGCCACGGCTCCTAAAACAAAGAGACCCGCAACTCGTTCATATTTATTGAACTTCACTCTCATGCGGCTGCCTTTTCTTCGAGGTGGGCTTTCCCATTCTCGACTCTCAGAATCGATGCCTTAAACTCATTCACGTAAGCGCTATCAGCCGAGGTAAAGACCATCGTCTTCACGAAGCCGCTCTCCCAAACTTCATGGAGGTACTTCACCAGCGCCTGCGCGGTTTGCTGATCAAATCCTGAAAAGGGATCGTCCATCACGAGGAAGCTTGGTTCGAACATCAAGGTGCGCAGAGCACTCACCAATTTTCTCAAACCAGCCGAGACAAACGCCGGACGCTGGTCGAGTTGTTTTACAAATCCAAATCGCTCAGCGTATGCCGAGATTTTCGCCTCGGCCTGCTCAAGGCTACTCAGCTTATGGTAGAGAAGCGGCAGCGCCAGATTCTCAGCAAGATTGCGGTTCGACAGCAGACCACCGGATTGAAAAGTGTAACCGAGATCCAGGCGGTAAGGGAGAAACTCATCGAAGCTCATCTCCGTCACATTCTCGCCGTTAATGACCATGGCGCCTGACGTGGGCGTCGAAAGCCCCGCCAAGACTCTTAAGAACGTGGTTTGCCCGTGACCTGACGGGCCTTCCACATGCCACGCCTTACCGAGCGGAATCTGCAAAGTGATGTCATGCAAAAGATCTTGGCGCCATTCGTAGCCAAAGCTCATGCGTTCAAACTCAAGACTCTGAATCTTCTTGCGTTCGATCATAGGATCCCCAAACGAACCAGTTGATTCAGATAAGACAGCAACGAGACAATCAAATTAAATCCGGTCACCGCAAAGATCGAGTGAACGACAGCTCGAGCCGTAACCTGTGGAACTTCATGAGAGCTGTGTTGAACCGACAATCCCTGGTAACAGCCCAAAACAAAGATGATGAGGCCCGAAAACACGGACTTCACTATAAACAGCCACACATCTTCGACGGCGAACGCATTGGCAAGCGACTCAAAGTAAAAACTCAATTGCATCCCATGCAGGGCCTTGCTCACAAAAAAGCCACCGACCAAGGCAACCAAGTTAAAATAAAAAGAGAGACACACAACCGAGATCACGCCGCCCACAAGCCGAGGAAAGACGATGTAGGATAAGGGCTGGATCCCCATGATCTCGAGAGCCTCGATCTCACGATTGACTTTCATATTTCCCAACTCACTGGCCACCGCAGTTCCCGACCTCGCGATGACCATCAACGCGGTCAAGAGCGGCCCAACCTCTCGCACAATGACCAAAACCAAGATATTGCCAACCATGGCGCTACCGCCGAGAAGACTCAGCTGCGTGGAGCTTTGGATGATCGCGATGCCACCTGTGGCGATGGCCAAAATTGAAATCAGCGGCAAGCCCTGCCAACCTGTGAAGTAGATCTGCGCGCTGATCACCGACAACACTTGTCGCATACCTTGAGTTTGCTCAAAGAGACCCGAACGCAAACTTAGGTACACCATGAAGAACAAGGTGCGCACATAGGCAAAGAAGTCGAAGACTTGAGCGCCCAAATGATCAGCTTGGCGAAGCAAAAAAACCATGCTTACTTTTCGCCAAGTCCTCTGAATGAATGGAGTCTAGAAGAAACGAAACTCAAAATGCCCAAAGATCGTAGAACACGTATTTCACGGCCTCGACGA
This sequence comes from Pseudobdellovibrionaceae bacterium, assembly GCA_947462815.1. Lineage (GTDB taxonomy): Bacteria > Bdellovibrionota > Bdellovibrionia > Bdellovibrionales > JAMPXM01 > UBA2339. Next base: position 35,295 of record CANHQR010000025.1, on the reverse strand, counting down.
AAATCTCCAAGGCATCATCCTCAGCTGAAGCATTGCGGACAGCTCGACCATAGATGGGCAATTTGGAATCTTCTAAAAATGTCGCTTGAGCTCTTCGTAGATGGGTTTGAGATGTAATCAACACGAGGCTTTGACATCCCAGCTGCTGAGCCAACAACAAGCTCTGCTGAGCATTCCCAAACGTCGTCAGAGACTTTCTCTCCAACACGATGTCATCCATCGATAAGTCGAGATAGAGCGGCCACTGCGGGAAGATTTGCTCCCACTGCGCCAAGGGGTTCACACCTGATATAATGAGTTTGCGGATTGACCCACGAACCAAAAGGTCCAGACCCTCGCGCACTCGACCGGCTCCTCCGGTCAAGACGACGCCGCAGTCCCCTTGAACTTCCTGCGACCAGGAGTGGGCCGGCGTCTTGCGAATCTCACGATACTCAACCAGCACGCCGAAAAGAAAGACCGCCGAAATTATGACCGCAGAGGACAATATGCCGAGGTCTCGCCGCGACAACTTCGGTCGAGTCCAGTTAATCCAGCGTCTCCGCATTCCAAACCTCTTGGCTCAGATCAGCCTCTCACGGCCAAGACTTCAATTTCGACCTTCGCCGCCTTAGGTAGGGCCGCTACGGCAACCGTCGAGCGCGCCGGTTTATTGTCTCGCATATGCTTCGCGTACACTTCATTTACGGCCGCAAAGTCATTCATATCCGTCAGGAAAATGGTGGTCTTGACGACATTCTGTAGACTGAGATCAGCCGAAGCGAGGACCGCGGCGATGTTTTGCATCACCTTTTCAGCTTGCTCACTCACGGTCTGCCCCACCATCTGTCCAGTCGCCGCGTCCAAGGGAATCTGACCGCTGCAGAACACCATACCGTTGATCTCAACCGCTTGCGAGTATGGTCCGATCGGCGCCGGTGCTTGTTTCGATTCGTGAGTCTTTCGAAGATTTCCCATGTGGCCCTCCCTAGCAGAGGACTCGATTAAAGCGGAGCCTGCCCCCAAAATGCAAACGCCCCGTCGACTTCGACGAGGCGTTTAAATCTGAAAACGAGGATGGGACTCAGCTCAGTAGACGGCCGAAGTGAAGTCCACTTCGACTTGAGTGCCCGCAGGCTGCGGAACCCAATCGATCTGGTCGCCAAAGACCAGAGCGTTGCGAACCGGATCATACACCCAGCCCCGAGCGGGATCATTCGGAAGGTCTTGCGAACCGTAAACCACACTGATCGTGTTAGGATCCGGCGGACGCGACAAGTACATCGTCTTACCCACGCGCTCAGCCAAATCGTCGCCGATGGCCGCTAACTTTTGACCATAGTCCGGATCGCAAAGGCCAAGCGTCTTGCCCCCGGTGAGAGTAAACCAGCGCTCCAACTGGCGAGGTTCACCTTCTCCCGATCGGTCACAGTTTCGATCGATCGAGGGAATATACACGCCGTATGTGATGATCTTCTCTTTATCTCCACCCTTCATATTGAGGATGTTGGCGTAAACCTGATCAGCTTGCAGATTTTCCGATTGATCGTCCGTATCGGTGATGAAAACCGTTACCAAGTACGCATCCGATCGGTAGAAGCCGGAGTTACCGCCGGTCATAAGGGGCGGCGTCAAGGCGGCCATCAGCGGTTCAAAGAACTTCTCCTGTCCCGAACCTTCGGTTCCCACCAACAAGTTCTTCGCCAAATCCTGCATTCCATTGGGCGTGCTTCGCTCGACATAAGTCGGTATTCCCACCAACTGACCACGGCCAGGAATCCGTCCAAACGAATCCATCGAAGTGGTGATCACACCAATGTGGTAATCCAAGATCTGGTTGGACTGAATTCCCGCAGTGAACAATTGAATGTTCTTCGACAGGTTCTGCTGGTGAGTCGACATCGAACCCGAGTCATCCACCACAAACAAAATATCCACGCGTGGATTGAATGTAACTCGGGTTCCGACGTTTCGTACTCGTTCCTTCTTCACTTCTGGCCGAGGCACGAGCTTAGGCGTCTCGGGGCTACAAGCCATCAAGCCGCTCAACATCGCGCCAAACAACGCAGCTGAATATAAGAGTCGTTGGAACATGGGTTCTCCTTACTGCTTCGTCGTCGCGCCAGATCGGCCCGCCGCCGCACAGCCCTTCTTGATATCCACTTTGTAATTCGCGTACTCGTCGAACCAGGTCTCGGATTCAGCCGGGAACCAAATCGTGTCTTTCGCTTGGCTTCCGGTTGTGCCCGACTTGACCGAGCTCGTGCCCTTTGTCGCACCAATCACTCGATCCGCGATCGAGATCTGCTGCAACAACTCAGCTTCGACGATGTGGAGCTTTTGAAGCATACCGGTAATCTCGGTGATTTCCTCTTCCGCCAAGGCTTTCACCCGGGCGTAAGTTGCCGATCGAGCCGCTTGCGCCCGAGCCTCAACCGCTTTTTTGAAGTCCTCAAGTCGAGCTTGGAAACCGACTTTGCCGGTTCCACCCTCGAGTGATCGAGCGTACAAGGTGCCGGCGATCTGCGCTTCATTCTCCAGCGCCTTTTCCGTCAACACGTTTTGCAGCAGGACCTGATCGCGCGTCGTGAAACGCGGGAGTTTATGAGCATCCGAGCCCAAATCCGTGAGTTTCACTGAACCCGACTTCATCTTTTGGACCGTGCGCTTCACTTGCTCAGTGTCCGCACGCTCCGTGAGCTCCTTCAAAGTCGCAACACGCGGCTTAAAGCGAGTGCGGAAGGAGTTCAGTGTCTCGACCACCGAGGGGTAGTCGCAGACCTTCAGCTGAGACAAAGATCGAAGGAAGAACGTCTCCGGGCCAACTTCTGCGGCGAAATTCGGTGACACCAAGGTCTTCGTGATGGCGATCGAATTTTGCGGTTCACCCTTACGAATGAACGACCAAGCCATTTCTTCTTGTGCATCAAACCAGTAATCCGACTTCTTGCCGATCCGCTGATAGTACTTAACGGCTGCGTCCAAGAATCCGTTTTGGAAGAGCAGTCGAGCCGCAGTCATCGTCATCAAATCTTCACTGACCGGATTGTTCGGGGCCTTCATGAGGAGCGCCAAGGCTTTGCCTGCGGTTCCCGCATCCTCACCTTGCGCCAAAGCGATGACCAATTGCCAAGATAGCCACGCACGCTCGCGCGTGTCGACCTGGGTCTTCTTGATGAGCTCACGAACCTGCTCCGCTTCTGTCGCCGCATACACTTGCCGGCCGCGAACACGAACCTCGGCGCCAATTCCAAACACATCCGTCCAGCCCTGATGCCAAACGGAGGGGTTAATCGCCGCCCAAACCGGAGCGTTGTCGGGCGCCATTTCGCGCCAAGTCTGAAGAAGATGAGAATCAACCTCTTTGGGTCGATCGATCATCAAAAGCTGCTCAAGAGCGGTGACCTGAATGCCATTCTTGAATAACACAAATGCATTGAGCGCCCGACCTGTCGGACTCTTCGAGAAGGTTGTTCCCTCAAAGGCCGAAGGCCACTGATAGAGAGCTTTATCGAACTGGTTCTGATCGATGAAAGAAACAAAGATGTTTTGCTCAGCGGAAAGCTTGCCGAGAGACTTAAGCAGCGCGCGGCGCATGAGGCTCTCGTCGGCCTTTTGTCCTTGCGCTTTGGGCTGCCCTCCGCCCGCACCCAAAATGTCGAGCAACTCATCGTCGGCCTGAGCTCCACTTGTCGCTAAACTCGCGACAAGCGCAAGAGCTGAGGCGCGTCCGACCAATTTGAAATTCACCTTTCTCATAGCATGTATCCGATCTGAACACTTCCAACAGTCGTGTTCATCGCCTCTTCGCCCTTAAAGCGCTTGGCGTTATAGCCCTGCCAACGAAGCTCGAAGCGCGTCGACAGATGCTGGGAGAACCACATGCCGATTCCGCCACCGGCAGTGTAGGTGGGGGTCTGTCCCGACTTGAGTTCAATCGTACCGCCACCCGCAACAGCGTAAATGTCGAAGTGAACGACACCCAGATCGTACAGATTCATTTTTCCATATACGGGATACCAGTTGATGATCGCCAGCGCTTGCTGCTTCGGCCAATCGATATCGGGAATCTTCGCTTTACCTTCGACGGACGTATCGCTCAGCAAATATTCGCCTTCTGGACGAAGTGAGTTGAAAGAATAAGCGTATCGCAGACCCAAACTCCACTCCGGCACGAAGTGCCAGGTCAGATTCGCGCCCACGTTTTGCGTGCGGTTGTAGGAGTCTCCTCCCAACACAAAGCCGACCTCAGGAGCGATCTCGAGCCGCGAGCGACGGCTCACGACCCGTTCCTGAACGATACGAACCTGCGCATCCGGGTTGAGGGCACGCGCCTTCTCGAGAAGAACGTCGTTGCCACCGAGCGTGTCAAAATCCTTCAAAACATCAGCATGAGCCGCAGAGCCGAGCACAATCGCGCCCAACCAAGTGGCGAGGACTTTTGTTTTTGAGACCAATGTCTTTTTCATGTGATCCTCATTTCCTCAGTCAAAAATTAGCGCGGAATAGCCGGAGTCGGAGCTGGCGGTGTCGAAGGAGTAGGAGACGGGCTCGGCGAAGCGCCCGGCATCGGAGGCAAGGTGACCGACAGTTTTTTGATCTGCACTTTTCTACGGAACTTTTCCTTGATGAACTTAATGTCACCCGGAACCTTCGATTGGTTCAGAACTTCGAACTCGATGTCGATCGGCGGACCACCGGCAGCGGACTCGACGGGCTTCCACGAAATCGTGCAAAGCTGAGCACCATCTCGCGACTGATCTGTACAAGATCCGGTTGCAGATCCTGGCAAAGTGTCCAATCGAGTCACCCAGTTCACCGAGAGACGGCCTTCACCCTTGGGATCATAAACCGTGAATTGAATCCGGTTTTCTTGATTGGCAAAAGCATCGATCTGATCGACCCAAGAAACCTGGGGACGCTCGACATCCGTCTGGATATCCGCATCGATGTTGCGTGTGCCCGTTCGACCAAATCGCGAGACTGCCTGCAAGGCGAAATTAAACGTTTCACGGTGGGCCGTGAACTCGCGGCCGCGAAGGTCCATGATCATGTTGAAGGTCCACTTGGACTTATCTGTCGCATCTTGAACCGGATTCGGCTCCGTCGACGAAGGCTCCTTCATGTAGATCAAACCGGCGATATCACTGACACCACGTCTATTCGTCACCGCCAGCAATCGTGGACGCAATCCCTCAAGATCCATCGCATCGGGGTCGCGAACCACGACTTTAAAGGGACGAATTTCCCGCTCACGAGTCGCAATACGCTTCAGGTCGTCCACCTCGATGATCTGTGGATCGTTCTCGCCTCGAGTAACGTACAACAGAATGGACTTTGTCGTACCGATGATCGGTGCCGACTTTGTCGTTAAGCGAACAACTAGGCGTTTGGGAGCGCCGTAGTCCTGTCCCGTCGTCTCACGGGGTGGGTTCCATTTAAACACACCCGACGCGGAGTCAAAGCTCGCGTTCGGGAAGTCGCGCATGTTGTCGATGGAGAGATCAAAATCTGTATTGGGGATCAACACACGGCCCGTCACGGTGAACTCAGCCTCAACACCTTCTTTGAACGTGTAGAAGTCGAGTGTATCAATGCGAAGAGCATCCGCTGCAACGGGCTTGGCCGCTGGGGGTTCTCGATCTTCCTCGGGAGGAACGCCGTTACGAATGCTCTCCGGCTTGTCCGCGAACGGATCCTGCTTCGAACAACCCGAAGCCACCGCCAGCGTTGCCGCCAACATCATCATCGACCATCGGCTCATATTCTTGGTCGTCATCGTGCGCCTCCCCTTAGCCCTGGCCAGTTCGTCGCAAGACGAACGGATAAGAAACCTTTACGTCGGATCCACCCGCGGGCAGCGGGAATTTCCAAGTGCGGAGTCGCAACAAGATGCAATCCTCCACAAGTTTCGAATTCAAAGTTGTCGAGTCCACGAGAGCCGTCTTTACGGCTCCGTTTCCGCCAATCACAAATTTCACAGCTACGCGACCCGCGAGAGCGGGATCACCTTGAAGACCTTGCTCGTAGCAGAATCGAATTTGACCCAGGTTTCGATTGATCACATCGGCAATCAGCGAGCTATCCAAACCGCCACCTTCGATGGCCTCTGCACCCAAGGGAATGGGAGAAACGCCCGCCGAGCCAACAAGTGAAAGCTTGCCGTAACCGGCCTGACCACCGCCCTTACCCTTCGTGCCGTAACCGCCGCCACCGGCCATGTTGCCACCGGCGCCCAAAGGTGCCGCGACCAATCCCTTCGCGTAGATGGAAGACTGCACGCCGCCTGAGCCTGCGTTTCCACCCAAACCTGGACCTGCCGTCGTATTGACCGCGCCGAGGTTAACGCCGCCTTTTTGCGGGCCGGATTTGAGGCTTCCAAACACCGCCAACGCACCCATGCGCTTGATCGAAGCCGTCTTTTGAGTCGGTCGAACAGTGGGAGTTTCGACGTTTGTGTTCGTCGTTGTCGGCTTAACCACCTGTTGTTTCACTGGGATCTTCTTCACAATTTGAACCACCTGCTGCTTGAGCTCCTCCTCAAGAACAGGGTTCTCGAGAGGTCGAGTCAGCACGATCGAGAGAAAGATCACCGCTCCAAAAGCGACGACTCCCACCATTCGGGCAAAATCGTTTTCACTTTCCTGAACAGGAGTTTCGTTTCGAACCACGGGTGCGACTTCACCGGCACGCAAGGCCCGGATCCGGCCACCCGGGATCGAGATGGGAGCGCCTTCGAGTGACTTGCGGTCGATCTTCGCGATCAGTTCGTAGGAAACCTTCTTCGAGTCCAAGCGGACAGTCGACGGCATGATTTCAACACGTCGAGTATCCCGACGGCGAATCACTACGGCTTCAGCCCGGGATGACTCCGGCCAAGACAGCGTACGGAGCACAACTCCGTCCTGATTCTCAATCGCGATTCGCGTTGCTTGCATCATCTTCAGCTCCAATCTCTCAAACCAATCAGTAAAAAAACCCGTGCGGCCGAGCTCAATCAATGACGAGCGGTCGACTTTTTCACCCGATCCTTGAAGTCCGTCCGAACACCCAGCAAGGCGTCCAAAATCTTATCGTCTTCGACTGTGGTCACGGCTTCGTCGGCAAAGTGGTATTTACCTTGAACGAGAACATCGTCGAAGCTGACCTCGGTCGACTTCTTTTTCTTGGCGCCAGCCTTGGGCGCTTCCGACTTCGTCTCAGCTCCTGCGATCTGCGAAAAGCCAAGCAACGAAACGAGCATCAGGATTACAACGTTCACACTCGACATCTTAACTCCCTTACTGCTTTCCCGTGGACGTCGCTTGCCCACCCAAATTCGCCAATCGACCTTCAAGATATGAAACCATAGAAACTCGCCCCGCCTGTCTTTCCAACTGCAAGAGAGCCTCAATGCGATCGCGGCTCATGGGGCTTTCCCGAACAGCCTGGCGAGCCGACTCGATGGCCACAAGATTCGGCTTCGCATCCGTCTTCGCCTCAGGCCGTGCGGCCAGAGCCGTCAAATTCGCGCGTGTCGATTCAGGAGCGATGTTCGCCAAAATCTGGATCTCTTTCACGACAAGCGCACGCAAGGGCCCGGCTGAGGTCACGAGAGAGCTTTCGAGAGCCTTGACGGCACTCGAATTCGACCAGAACTCATCGACCTTCTTCTTCACATCCTGAGCCTTGATTTGGTATGGGGCCGCCTGCTGAGACAAGAGAGCCAAGTACTGCTGTTCGTCCTCACCGGTCAGACCGGCCGGAACCGGCAGTGAGAGAATTTCTGAATAGAAGCGGTCCGATTCTTTAGCGAGTAGATCAAGGCTCACAAGCTGCGCCGACCAGTCTCCCGACTCGACCGCACGCTGTGCGATCTTTTCGAGTTTCTCGATCATCGCGATTCTCGCTTTGAGAGTCGCCGCCAACTTCTTCTGCTGACTGCCATCGATGGCATGAGCCGAGAACTGCTGGGCGACGGCTTCAACATCTGCCAAGATGGAAATTCTCGCGAGAATTCGACCCGCCTGCGTCCCCACCACACTCTTGATCGCAAGCTGCTTGTTCGCGTAATCCGCGGCCGCCTTAGACTGCGCGGCGATCTCGAGAGCGAGCTGAGCGTAGACTTCGGGCTTCTTCAGCAATACCGTTTTCTGCTTCTCGAGCTCCTTCGCAGGATCTTTCGACTCACGCACGAGTTGCATTGCAATCGTTAGCGCTTTCTCTTCATCCTTTGAAACACCCATGTACTTTGCCAAATACGGCTTGGAATCTCGATTGGCCAGGTCCGCATACATAGCAAGCTTCAAAAGCCGCGCATCCTCCGGAACATCCTTATTCGCTTGGATCTTTTCCGTGGCAGCCAGAGCTCCGTCAAAATCAAGGATCAGTTCCGACAACCAAGCCTTGCGCGACAGTGCATATTGTACGTCTTCAACAGCGACACCCGGCATCTTAATCAGCTGGTCTGCCGCTTCTCGCGCTTCGGTAAAGCGCTGTGACTTTTCCGCGAGGATCAATCGGTTCCGATAGAAAGCGATCTTGTCTTCAGATGTCGAAGTACTGAGGTCAAAACGCGAAAGGACCTGCCAGGCTCGGTCGAGATTCGCCTGCTCACCTTGCGCGAGAGCCACAGACTGCGTCAGCACAGACTTGCGCGCAACGCGAGCATAGTCGGCAGCTTCTTTGGGGAAGAGCTGGGCAAAGTCTTTGGCCCATTTTTCAATTCGTTCATCGTCTTTGAGCAACACCAAAGCATCTAGAGAAAGGTCAGCAGCTTGCTGCCGAACCTTCAGTGCATCCGGAGATTTAGCTGCCGTCATGAAGGCGATTTGGCGCATCTGCTCAGCAGCTGACGCATAATCGCTCTTTTCGTAAGTGATATTGGCCTTTTGGTAGAGAACTTCAATCTCACGCTTCCGCTCAACTGAGTTCTGTAAGTAGCTATCGTAAGCTGTCATCAAAAGGTTTTGGTCTTTGGCTAACTCAGCCGTTTCGATGGCTCCCAAAAGAGCGCTCTCCAAACCCTCTGTCACGACCTTCTTAGTCGCGGCGTCGGCAGAGGTCAGCTGGCCCTTGAAGAGCTTGGCTCCCTCACCGAAAAGTCCGACCGACGTCGGGTAGTCCTTCTTTTCTCGAAGTGCTTGCGCCGCCCAAACTGTCATGTCGGCTTCCGCAAAGATCTTGAGATAGGACTTGTAGGCCATCGCCAGTTCATCGCTCGGCGACTTTTTCTCTTCACGGTTCCAATCAAGAACGAGCTTGCGGAGCCGAGCCTTGAGTTCTTTGGCTTCGTCGTCGCCCGCGTTTCCAACCGCACTCGGCCAAAGATTCATGGCGAGGTCAAACTCCTGGCCGGCCGCCTTCGGTTTTTTTTGCTCCATCTCGAGTTGTGCGATTCGAAGATGGGCCTCCACCTTCGCCCGCGGCTTCACTTGGCGCTCTTGAGAGAACCGCCAAAGCGCCAAAGCGTTGGCTTTTTGACCCAGTCTTTCAGCTTCGTTCGCCAAATAAACGACGTTGGTCAGTTTTGCCGTTTCCGGCGAAAGGTCGAAGAGCATTTTAGCATCTTGTGTGGTCACGTTTCGGCGTGCCAAGAAAGTCGCCAGATCTCGCGAGACTTCTTCCTGGAACTGGCGATCAACTTGAACCACACCGGCTGCAGCTGAACGCGAAGAGAGCTCGGGTGATTTCAAGATCGATTGGGCGCCGGCGATGGCCTTTTCCAGATCGCCCATATTAAAATCGCACCACGCCAGACGGTAGGCCGCCAAACCCTTGGCATTTGCGGAGGGATTCTCCATCACGGCTTGATAGTGACGACGAGCGGTCGGATAGTCGCGTCGTTTAAAGTTCATCTCGGCCAAAGAAAGATGCGCTTCGGCGACAGCCGCCGGCGCCTTATTCTCACGGATCACCTGCTGATAGGTCGCCGTGGCTTGTTGATCTTGACCGGTCATTTGGTACAGGTGGCCGATTTGCGGAAGCACTTTTGCCGTCTGCTGTTCCGACAATTTCGGCAGAACCTCTTGGTAGTAGCGGATCGCTCGAGCTCGGTCTTCCTTACCTGCTTCGCAGACTGTACAGCCCTTTTCGAGTTCTTCCATAGCTGCCAATCGTGCACGCTCAGCGTGCAAGTCAGCCAGTCGCAAGGTCAGCGCCGTCCTCGCCTGATCTGCAGGAGCGAGGCTCGAGTAAACTTGGGTCAGTTTCTGAATGAGGAGATCGCGTGTTGCCTTATCCGTGCCCTGAGCAGAGGCCGCGTGACCCGCAAAGGTGATCGCGACCAACAAGGCCGGTCCTAAGACATGGCGAAGAGCATTCTGATCTTTGTTCATTCCACGATTCATCGACACCTCAACCCCCATTCGACCGAGCATTCACGAGATCAGCTCACTTCATGACAACAGCGAACTTGATGTCGCTGTAACCCGCTTGCGCCGACGCCAGAACGATACTGTTGAGCAGTTCGTATTTCACGCGACGGTCGGCCTGCACGGTGATGATTCCCGGGAACTCTTCGTTCGGGCGAATCTCTTGAAACTTCTTTCGCAGATCGAGAAGTGCGGCCACCAAACCGTCGGGGCTCACTTCGGCATCCTCGACATAGTACTTGTTGTCGTCGATTTTAATGACGGGATTACGTTCCAACTGAGTCGCCAAAGCGGCTTTGGGCAGCTCTTGGTTTTTTCCGAGATATAGAATCTCTCCCGTCGACGAGAAGCTCATCAACAGAAAGATCACGAGAATCGAAAAGGCATCGATCAAAGCCGTCAACAAGAGTTCGCCGCTATCGAGCTTTCGCTTCTGACCGCTCTCATGTGTCGGGTTGACGATCGAGCTCTCGCCGATGATCGAATGGAAAGAGCTTGTCTTGACGATTGAAGACTTCAACATAAATTCTTCCCCTCAAAGCGGCGAAACGCCTAGGTCGACCATGCCGTTCTTCTTAAACGCATCCATGGTGTTGATGATGTCCTCGTACAAAGTCGCAGCTTGAGGCTGAATCAAAGCGGTGACCAAACCGGGTTCTGACTTTTTCAGCTCGGCAACGAGGCCCGAGAGCGCTTCGAGATCTGGGCGCCCTTCCTTGCCTTGCAGCTTCGTCTTGGCGAGTTTCGCAGGCACGCGAGCATCGCGAACCTCGAGCGTCACAGTTCCTTGGCCGTCGAGTTGTACCCAAACCGTCGGCTTCTTCGCCGTTTCACTCGCAGGCTGGCCACCCACCGCTTGCTTAACGTCCATCGAGCCCACGTGGAGCCATACAGCCGTCAAGAGCAAGAAGCAGATACACGTCGACAACAAGTCGATCGCGGGAATCAAATTGATCTCAAAGTCGAGATGCTTGTGCTTCTTCATTCAAAACCTCGTCCTAACTGCGGATCACTTTCCGCTTCTGTCCCTGGGCCTCTGGCCCTGTGTCTCTGGCCCTGAGCTTCTGGCCTCGCGAACTTGGAAGATCATGAGGATCCGCCAAACCGATCACACCGAGCCGGAGGCTCAAATCAAACGTTGATCTCTGTCGGACGAACAGAAGGCTGGGCGCTCTTTTGAGTGATGGGCTCGTAATTGTAAGTCAGCCAGTTGAACGCCTTCAATGCCGCTTGGTTCAGGTCATCCGACAAATGGTTGGCGCGGTTCTGCAAGAACGAGAACGCCACCAGAGCCGGAATCGCTACGATCAGACCATAAGCGGTACAGTTCATGGCTTCCGAGATACCTGCCGAAAGCAGGGCTGCTTTTTCAGCCGGGTTGGCCTGTGCAACCGCCGCAAACGAGGCGATCATACCTGAGATTGTTCCCAAGAGACCTGTCAGCGTTGCGACGTTACCCAACATCGACAAGAAGCCTGTTCGCTTATCGAGAAGAGAGTTCTCATGAAGAAGGACTTCGTCCATCTTGCCCTGAATCTCTTCTTTTCCACCGAAGGAAGCCGCAGCAGTTGCACCAGCAGCGATCGCTCGAGCGACCGGGCTCACCGCTTTGAGCTCTTGCGCCTTGCGGACAACTTCATTCATCTCGCCACGGCGAACATGATCTTCAAAGCTGTTGATCAGCGCCATTTGATTCGACTGGCGCTTGCGAAACAAAAATAGAGTTCGTTCGATCAAAATGGCGATCGAAATGAGCTGGAGCACCAAAATCGGCCACATCCAGATACCGCCATGTTCAAACGCGAGTGCGACTTTCGTGAGAAATTCCATTGCCTGATCTCCCTCTTTCACTTTGACGCCGAAGCCTATCGGCGGTTTGGGTACTTTCAAAACTGCCGAGAGCCTAAACCCTCGATTTTCTTTTTAAACCTTCAACATCTCACTTCGCGGCCCCTGGCGTCCGAGCTGGGCTCCGTCCGCCATCACCTCGTGACCAACCTCGAAACCCTTGCGCGCAACTCTCGATTCCCCCGTTTACGCGGGGCTTCGGTAAGGTCCGGGATTCGGTATGAACTGGCCGAATTCCGAGTCATTTAGAGTATTTGCACGCCTCCAGCGTCCTGCCGCATTTGCCCGAGAAACTTAGCGGAAACAATCACTTAGGTCCAACGGGCATTGTCGCGGAAGTATCGGCGAGGTGACTTGATGTGTCAACCGAAGCCATCCAAATTGGCACCGCTTGGAAGGCTTTTCAGGTGTGCCCAAGGCTTGATCAGGAACGAGAATTGATACCCTCGAGGATTTGCACGAAATCCGTCGCTGGAAAAAGCGAACTCGATTGCAAGGATAAGCAAAGCTTCTAGGACCGACAGTTTCAGACGGAATTGGGTGGAGAAGCTCGGTCGAAATCCTGACAGAAAACCCCAAATGCGTAGCAGCAATCACCGTTTCGGTCGGCTTCGTCAATCACTCGAAACAAGCTCGAGGCCATCGTCGGGAGACCATTTGTCTCACGAACCCCATGGGTAAAGATGAAATTCGCAATTCATTCGGCAATTCATTCGGCAAATCAGAAGTAGAACGTCATACCGGCCCGAACGGGCGAATCGCCAAAGGTTCGAAATCTTGTCGCCGATGACATGGAAGTGATCGCGATACCGGTTTCAAAGCTGAAGCCGAGATTCTCGAGGCCCTGCAGGAAGAACTCAACGCCCGTGAAGGCCTGCACTTCGAAGCCCGATTCGTTGCGACCTGAAGTCTCCTGACTGAGAAGCCCCGCTCCGGCCCCCATATAGAAATTCAAGTTTTGCTCGTCGTAGATCACTCGATAAAGCTTCAACATGCCACCAAACTTTGAATTGTTGGTTTGGGTATCGATCCCAACAGTTGCCGACAACCCGAGGTCAGCACTCGGCCAATACTGGGCGGCAAGACCCGGCAGATCGGCCGCAAACTGATTTTTGAAGCCCACACCGAGGCGCTGGCTCATATCCTTGGCTTGAGCAGCTGAAACCACAGCGACTTGAAGAGCGAATAAAACCAAGACCTTTGAAACTGAAAAATGAAGTGATTTTCTCATACTGTTATCGTCGCCAGTTTGCGAAGTCGGTCAAGTGCAAAGAGTGGCAAAATTCAACTCTCGGGCATGGGCCCGCGGCTCGAGCTAAGGCGCTGGGGCTGTGTCGATGGACCGTCTGGAAATTTGGTCGATCCGACCATCTTTCAACTGAATTTGTAGATCGGCCCGTCCGGCAAAGTCTCGATCATGGGTCACGTACAAAACCGTTGCCCCTCGCTCGCGCGAGGCCTCCTCGAGGATTCTCATGACGATTTCGCCGTTGATCGAATCCAAGTTTCCCGTCGGCTCATCAGCGAAAAGATACTGCGGCTGCATCACGAGCGCACGTGCAATCGCGACGCGCTGTTGCTCTCCTCCGGAGAGGCTCGTCGAAATTTGATCCGCCTTCGACTTCAAGTCGAATCGCTCCAAAAGGCTCATGGCGTAGGCACGACGCTGAGAATTCAGATGTTGCCTGTGCTTGCGGGCGGGCATCAAAACATTCTCGAGGGCCGTGAGCTCCGGCAACAGAAAGTGAAACTGAAAAACGAAACCGATGTTTTGGTTGCGGAAATCATGAAGCTCGCTGTCGGTCAGTTTTTCGGGATCTCGTCCCCCGAGGAGTACCGAGCCACTTGTCGCTTGATCCAAGGTGGAAAGAATGTAGAGCAAGGTGCTTTTGCCCGAGCCTGAGCGGCCGGTGATCGCAACGAAGGACCCCTCAGGGATGACGGCATCGATCCCATGCAAGACAGTTGTCGGCGGTTGACCAAAGCTTTTTGTGACTCCACGGATCTCGATCAAGTTTCACTCTCCGGAACGTATGATTTCAATTGGCCGAAAACGCGCCGCTGCTCGCGCCGGAAAATAACTCGAAAAGAGCGCTGAACCAAAAGCGACAACAAAGCCCATCAGATAGATCCAAGCGGAAAAGCTCACCATGGAAGCCGTGACCATGCCCTCGACACGAATGAGCGAGAAAAGAAACCCCATCAGGTACCCTAGGAAAAGTCCGAGAAGTCCGCCTAGGCCACCAAGCACCGTGCCCTGGATGAGGAACAGGCGCTGAACATCGGCGGCGGTGAAGCCCATGCTACGAAGGATACCAATTTCCTTTCGCTTTTGATTCACAAGAATATTCAGAATGTTATAGATTCCGAATGACGCCACCAACATGATCGCCACACTGATGAAACCTCGAATCAGGTTTTGCATCCCAAAGACACTCAGAATGTTGGCATTGAGTTCATCCCAACTCGCGACTCTCTCGGCAGAAAGTGCCGCATATTGGTGAGCAAAGTCTTGCGCCTGAGTGACGTCAAAGAGCTTTATGGCAATATCTGTGACCTGCCCTGGCCGGCCGGCGATTTGTTGAACATCGTTGAGTAGAGAAAAACCCATTCCATCATCAATCGTCCGAACACCTGTTTTCACAAGTGCGGCGATTTTCATCGGCACACTGGAACCGGTCCCGGTTCCGACCAGGACGTTGTCCCCCAAAACCACGCCCAATCTTTGCGCTAGACCTTCGCCAATCACGATCCGCCGACCACCGTGAGCCAATGCTCTGAAGTCACCTTGGGTGACGTAGGAGAGAATGTTGGTCACCTTGACCTGTAGCTCCGGTTTAATTCCCGTGAGTCTTCCCCCTTGGTGAATGCCACCTTTGGAGTAAAGCACCTGTGCTGAGAGTTGGGGCGCGTAGGCGTACACACGAGAGTCTTGATTCAGGACCTCGAACCAACCGAGCGGGTTGCGAATCGAGTTCACCGTGAGGGCCGAGGTCGGACGGTTAACCCAAACGACTTGTCCCATGGACGACCAGAGGGCTTGCTTAAGGACCGTCGGATCAACAGGACGATCGTCAACTTGGATCCGCACATGCGCATCATTGTTGACGAGTTGATCAATGAGGAAATCTTGGAACCCCGTCATAACGCTCGTGAACGCGATCAAGACCGAGGTGCCGAGGGCCACGCCAAGCAAAGTGAACAGCGTTTGTTGGCGGCGACTGACGAGGTGTCGAAAGGCCAAAAAGAACATGGCTTATCCTTTATCGCGGCAGCATGACTTGATCGCCTGCCGTGAGGTTCTCACTCGCAACCTCGACGGTATCATGATCCATGATCCCGACGACGACGGGAACCTTGATACGATGACCACCACTGACTTTGGTTACGAATCCGTTCACAACGGAGCGAGCGGGCACAATCAGCACGTTCTTCTTCTCGGCGACCTCGATGGCCACATCGGCCGTCATCCCAGGGATAATCGCTTCGGGTAGATCATGAGTCGATATTCGCGCTACGAATTGATCGCCCTGCGGGTAAAGAGATTCGACAACTCCCGAAAACTTTTGACCGCGAAGGTTTTCAAAACTCACCACGGTCACCGCACCCTTTTTGACCCGCAAGGCACCTTGTTGTTCAAGCGTCGCCTTGATGTGTCGCTTGGTAAGATTCTGAATCTCGATCACCACGGTGTTTTGGAAGATGTTCTCACCGCGATTATAGGGGAGGCGAGTGACGGTGCCGACAAAGGGCGCACGAATGAGAGGGCCGTCCATGACTTGAAAGAGCGGCTGATCCGCTTTGACGAGTTGACCTTCGACAACATGAATATGTGAGAGCGTGTGCGTGAGCGGGGATTTCCAAACAAACTTCTGATCCGAATCGACCGTGCCGATTCCATAGACGGCCTCTTTCAACGATCCCTGCTTCACTTCCGCGAACTGTGCTTGATTTCGACTCCAAAACCAAACGCCGAAGCCCAGGGCCAAAGCGAGGAGAACAGCGAGAATTCCCAACCCAAGTTTCATTTTTCCCTCGCTCCTTGACCTTGTTCAGCTTTGCATCTTCCCCGACTTTTCCTGAGTTCCCAAATTGATTCGAGCCTCCCCTTCTTGTCGCGGCGAGAGGTCACGACGGCTGGGACAAATCTTGTCGAGACAAAAGAGTGCTTGCGATTTGAGCAGATTGGCGCTTGGACTTCAGCCAACTTAAGGAGAGGGTGAGGAAAATCCTGTTGCAGGCCCCCACCTGGAGAAGCTAGCTTTCGATCTTCAGCGGGACGCTTGCGGATCGGAGCCATTTGAATCGGAAGCCTCGCTTGAAAGCTCCTCGCTGACCGTGTTATCCGAAGGATGCTTCGGAGAGGCTCGGAGAAGCAAAGTCCAAGAACGGTACACGAGGAGCAAGTCACGGATTGAGTCAGTCAGTGATTGAGTTGATAAGTGAGTCAGTTTGCGACTCATCCTATGACTCAGAAGTTTTAAAATGGGCCCGTAGCTCAGCTGGGAGAGCGCCGCAATGGCATTGCGGAGGTCGGCAGTTCGATCCTGCTCGGGTCCACCAAATTCTAAGACCTCGTTCTTTGACTGAGGTCTGACTGAATTGCGGCCTAGATTGTCAGACCTTGCGCCTGGTCTATATTCGCGCTCTTCTCACCTCTTTGAGGTCCTGTGAAAAATGAAAATTGAATTCGTCCGGGAAGAAGATGCGGCTCGTCTGTCGGAGATCTACGCACCGTACGTCCGAGACACCTGGGGCACCTTTGAAGTCCAAGCTCCCTCAGCCGCTGAAATTTCAAAACGGATTCGCGACTACACTCAGTCCTATCCTTGGGTGGTCGCGCTCGATCCCCAGCAAGCCTCTCGCGATCAGCAAATCGTAGGTTACGCCTATGCGAGCGCCTTCCGGACTCGCGTTGCCTACCAATGGTCATGTGAGGTCTCGGTCTATATCGACGAAGGCGCTCGGGCAAAGGGCATCGGCAGCCAACTCTATCGAGAGCTGTTCGATCTTCTTGAGCGGCAGGGCCGAAGAAACGCCTTTGCTGTCATTGGATTACCCAATGATGCGAGCGTGCATTTTCATGAAAAATTCGGCTTTGAAGCTGTGGGAATACTTCGCGATGCGGGCCACAAACTCGGCGCCTGGCGAGATGTCGGTCTCTGGCAAAAGCGTTTTCAAATTGACCCAGGGGCCCCCTCGGCTCCCCGAGATCTCAGCGCGTGCGTGCGCGAATGGGAAGCCCATCGATCGAGCTCGCCCACCCCACCTTGAATTCAGCGCGGAGCGCTCGGGCAGCTCGCGGTTCGAAACGTCAATGACGTACGTTGGTCGACTCGAAAATCTTATCTGCACTTGTGGCGATGAAGCCGGTGAAGAGTTCGCCATTCGGTTTTTTATAGCGACGTGCGAATTCATAGTAGCAAGCTGGAATTTCAAAGCGCCCGTCGGTGAATTCAATTTGCACTTTACCCGCGAGCGTTGAGCTTTGCTCGAGAAATTCCGCCGGCGTGCCCTTGATCAAGCCGCCAGAGGCGTTGAGCTTATGACCCTTCGCCATCAAGTACTCATTCAGTTCATGCAAATCTTTGAAGCTCTTCAATTCATTAAAGAACACCGTGAAGTGATTGCAGCGAAAACCGAACGCATACAGCCAAGCCGCATATTCAGATTCTTTGAGCAGTTCCTGGTAAACGGCGTGACTCGCCGGCCAAGGACGACCAGCCCAAAGAATGTCGGGTTCCGACATCTGGGCTTGCGTAAACGATGCCGCCGCCGCATCGGCAATCTCGCGTACGCGCGGCGAAAAATGCCGAGTCAAAAGTTCCGAGATAAAGACTTTCGGCGCCTTTGGATCTGAGTGTTCCCAGTGGCGCGCGTAGAGTTTCTTATCTTCAAAATGATATTCGCTTTTGGCCTCGTAGCCGTACTTCTCAAAAAGACGACCGAGGACTTGGATGTTGAGGTGCGGATGATCAAAGGTGCGTAGCGCGATGTGATCGTTCACCAAAGCCTGCACGCCGGGTTGGGATTCTCGCTCGTGGGCGAGGATTTGATCATAGATGGTTTTGGCGTGAGGGTTGAACGCCGTATAGTCTGACCAGATACTTTGAAAAACTGAATTGAGGCTCTTCATGGCACAAGCCTAAGCACGACTCCTGACGCTTGTCCAACACGACGCAGGCTCACCAACCCGGAAGGGGCATAGGCTTGAGACGAATTGTCCGAACGATCGACCTTAAAGCGGCGCCAAGCGGCAGTCCAAGCCCACGTTTCCGTTTTGAGAGTTCATCATCTGTACGAGGGGCTTGACGGCGCGCGGAATTCGCAAAATTTGTCGGGGGATGTTTCGGCCTTCCATCAACAGCTCGAGTCCCTCCCGGCCCCAAAAGACTTGCTGAGCTTCAATGCGGCCTGAATTCAAAGACTGGCGATGAGGCGGACTTTGCATTTGCGACGGGTTTCTATCGACGTTCCGCTCGGCGTTCTGCTCGACGATCTGTACGAGGGCTTGCACAGCCCCCGTGGAACCGCGACCCAAATCGCTAACGGCGTAAACTTCAAAGGCTCGGACGCTCGAGATTGCATCGGCCGTGACACAGCCTCCGACCCAAACCGCCCGAAGGCCTGCCAAGGGACCGACGTCGGGTCCAAGGGGAGCCGCGATGAGCGGCGCCTGGGGGACCTCAGCGGCGCCTTGGGCGTGAGCCTGATTCGCAAGCAACAAGAGCAAGCCGATTCCCGCAAGGCTTGGCCAGAGAAGCTCGCGAAAGAACCACTGCCCAAAATCGAGCCCCTGGCGAACCACGCGGATCAGCAGGCTCTCTTGGAGAGTTGTGACTTGGCCGAGATCGACATTCATGTGTGCCCCATTTTCTGTTGCTCTTTGCTCGTTGCACGGCTGGGTCGCGAACCACACCATCACCTCGTGTACGGTCACCGCCGCTTCACGCCTGACCCGCCTGCGTGAACAGAAGTGGCAAAACTTTGGCCAGTCGGATGCGGGTCTCGGTGCACAACTGAACACAGCTCGTCCACGCGCTTCGCAAGCTTTACAAGAACACTTTCAACCTAAGCCGTTCAGCGTCACCCGATCGATTCGCCGGCGGAGCGAGATTTCGTTTTGTCAGCCGTCCCCATTTGTCGGTAGCATGGCGGGGTGACGACTCTTCTTGTGCGATTTTCGAGTTTTGGCGATGTCTTCCAGTGCATGGTCGCGGCGCAAGCTCTACGGGACTCGGGCCGCCGCGTGTTGTGGCTCGTCCGCTCCGACTTCGCCGACTTACTGAAGGACCAAGGCTTCGTGGATGAAGTGATTGCTTTTGATCGTCGCCAAGGACTTGGAGAACTCCTTCTTTTGAGTTGGCGCTTAGCCGCGCGGGTGGATGAGGTCTACGATGCTCATGCCAATCTGCGCAGCTTTTGGGTGCGTCACTGCATTCGCCTGGAATGGTTCCTACGCCTTCGATGGAAACGTTGGTCGATCGACCAAATTCTTGTTCGACCGAAGTATCGATGGATTCGCCTTCTCTATCTTCGCCTCGGCTGGCGCAGTTGGCAGCTCGAAAAACGCGGTGCCGTGAGCTTTTTAATGCCATTGAAGCCATGGCTCGGAAAGTTCAGCGATCGACGACCTGAGTATTCGATGGTGCTCTGGCGATCCGATACGGCGAAGGTTCCCGTGGATTTTGCGCATTGGGCGAAGTCCCAAGCCCGAGGAATCATCGCCTTGGCCCCCTCGGCCGCATGGCCGAACAAAAGATGGCCGATTCAATATTGGATCCAGATGGTTCAAGAGTTGGGTCGTGCTCAACCGGGCCAAAGCTTTCTCGTGCTCGGCGGCCCCGAGGATCAATTCGCTCGCGCGCTTGTCGAGGAGCTTGGACCTCGGGGCTATAACGCCTTAGGCCGCTGGACGCTCGCGGAATCCGCCCAAGCCTTGGCGATCTGCAAGGGCTTGATTGCAAACGACACAGGCTTTTTGCATGTGGCGGATCGCTTGCAACTTCCGCATGTCGCGATCATCGGACCGACCGCGTTCGGCTTCACCGTGAGTCCCAAAGGGCGAACGGCGAGCCTTCGGTTGGACTGCCAGCCCTGCTCTAAAGACGGCCGCGATGCCTGCCGAAATCGCGAAAACTTGAAATGCCTTCGAGATCTCTCTCCAGCTCGGGTCGTTGAGATCGCGAAGTCGATCATGGCGGATCATTCGCTATGAGTGTGGGTGTGCAACTTCGACTGTATTGGGCCACAGTCGGGCTAACTGCGATCTTGTTGCGAGGCCTCAGCGCGACACTTCGAGTTTTGAAAGCCATCGGCCTTTCGCAGATCATCGCACCAGGGCTTTTGAAACTCGCCGAAACTTGGCGGATCCGCGGCGAAAAGCCCTGGACATCCTCCCCCCCGGCCAAATCCGAAGATCAGGTCATCTGGATTCACGCGGCCAGCGGTGAGTTTGAGTACGCGAAGCCCGTGATCCGAGAACTTCAGAAGCAAAGACCTGAGCTAAAATTTTTGGTGACCTATTTCTCGCCGACCTACCGTCGCCAAGTGGAAAACTTCCCCGGCATCACCTGGTCTTTTGCTCTTCCCTTCGATTCACCTCGGGTGTGGGAAAAATTTGTCGCCCATTTTCGCCCTCAAGCCCTGCTGATCTCCCGCACCGATGTTTGGCCAGGAATGATTCATCGACTCTCCGAGGCGAAAGTACCGATGTTGCTGTTCTCGTCCACGTTTGGTCCGGCGACGGCCCGACTTCATCGACCAGCTCGACGGCTGACTCTGCACGCTCTCAAGCAGATCGATGAAATTCAGGTCGTTGACGAAGCTGACAAAAAATATTTGTTGAGTGCGGCGGCCAAGATTCCGGATCCGGTTTCGCAGCTCGAACCTTGGCGCGTGCGAGTGGCCGGCGACACTCGGTACGACCAGGTTTTGGCACGCTTGGCCTCGCCGAAAGCTCTACCTCCAGCGTGGCGACAGTCTCGGTCTTGGATTGTTGGCAGCGCTTGGGCCGAGGATCTTGAAGTCATCGGCCCAGCGTGGGCATCGATGCGCGGCGAACGCCCTCGATTGGTCATTGTGCCTCACGAGCCTTCATCTCAGTTCTGTCGCGCCATTGTGGCGCAGGCAAGGTCGAGTTGGGGCGCCCAACATGTGGCGCTGGCCTCGGACATACGCGATTTGCCGCATGTGGATCTCGATGTTCTCGTGGTGGATCAGGTCGGATTTCTTGCCGAACTCTATCGCGATGCTTGGATTGCGACCGTGGGAGGAAGCTTTCGGCGAAGTGTCCACTCCGTGATGGAGGCCTTAGCCGCGGGAGTCTTTTGCGTTCTCGGCCCACATCACCGGAATAATCGCGAAGCTCTCGACTTCCAGCGCGTGTTCGCGCCGGGTGAGCTGCATGATCTGCATGATCGGCAGCAAGCGGCGATCGAAGTGGTCTTCAATAGTGAAGAGTGTCGAGCGTCTGTTGAGAAACTGATGAACCAGCTCGGCCACCACCCCCATTGGCGTGATTGGTTGATTGCCGAGGTCAATTCTCGAACCGGCGCCACTCAAGCTGTGCTCGAATGGCTCAATAAGAAATTATCTTGAAGAGCGTGGCTGAGCCAGATTGGACCCAGCCCGCACACCGGCAGAGCCATCGCCGTTAACGCTGCGGCTGGTCTCCGCCTCGATCGGTATCAATCAGATTCGTCCCTCGCAGCATCTCCGGATCCAAGGACAACACGCCGGGAAAGCTCGGGGCTACGGACCGGTAAGCTGCCGCCAGACGGTCCAGGGGAAGCTCTCCAAGACGGATCTCTTCCGTGACTTCGTTGGGGCCGCGCTTTCTGGCCGCGATCAAATTCACGAAGTGTGTGAAGTCATTTCGTCCGCGAAGACCCAACATCCACGGGTGATTTTGGATATCGCCTGGATCGAGCATGACCTCGTCATTCACGGCTTGCGAGAAATACGAGTACTGCTCGTTGATCACGATCGGCGTTTCATCGACCGCACCATCACACAACATGATGCCTCGAGTGAGACGATTCAATCGCTCGCGTGGATCAAGATCTCGCGGTAAGCGCGAGAAGAGGATGCGCGCGTGGTTTTCGATGTAGCGCGGACTCATACGAATCACACCGCAACGCTCGTGCTTGGCCACACGAAGGGCGACATGAGCGATTTCAAGACTAAGCCCTGTGCCTGTCGAAACACCAAAGCCTTCATTGACGGATTGAGAGGTCGAGAGCGACCGGCCGTAGCCAGCTGAAATCCCGACACCATCTGCAATCGCATGCAAAGTCGAAAGCCCGGGCACGGCCTTCAAGACGGCCATCACCGGCGATGTCGCGCTCCAGCCATAAGACCAAGATTCGCTGTCGGACCTCGATCGACCAAACGAGAAGTCAGCACCAACGCTCAGGTTCATCGTTCGGCCACCCAAGTAGCGGTAGTCGGAAGTTTCGAAGACGCGCATCCTGCGATCGACCACGAAGACAGCTTCTTCAGGGCTCCGGGCCATCTGTACGGCCATCGAACAAATATCGTTGAGGAAAGACGTATCAGAGAAGGCGCGGTGCTGCGTTCGACCTGAAGCGGCCGCCGAGGGCGATTCACGATGCAACATTCGCTCATTAAACACCAGGCACAGGCGAGCTGCGAGGCTTCGCGAGATGCTGGCTTCACCGCGAATGACTTGTCGCAACTCTTGCGGATTGAACGGCGTCCGCCCGACCAAATTTCGGAAGCTGTGCAAGGAGCCCATCGGCGGGAATCGACCACGCAACTGCTCGACATCCATCGCGTTGACACTCAGGTCCGTCACCAGCTGCTGGAAGCCCTGGCCCGGAGAAAAGACCCGATTGTTGGCTCGCGCGACAGGATCCGAGGCCAAGTTTTGTGCCTCGTTCTGGAGAGAAACGTACTCGACATTGGACTCTTGCAGCATTTGTCCCAACTTCGTTTTGTCGCGCATGCGAGAGACATACTGCGCGTCGAGCTCGGCCTTGCGGCGAATCAAATCTGTGACGGACTTATTCGACAAATGTCGAACACTTCCGAAGAATCGAGCGCTTTCCACATTCACTTCGGCACTCGGAATAAGATCACCGCGCTTCAAGTCATCGCAATCGATCGATCGGCAATAGGTCTCAGAGAGATCATCCGTCGGCCGCAATGGCGCCGAGAAGGAGTTCGAGATCGGAACAATCGGACCGACGAAAGTACGGGCGGCCAAGCCCGACTCAGGATCTTGGAGTTGGTCGAGATCGCCGTCGTAATTGAGAGATTGCAGCTGCTCGCGAGTGAGCTTTTTGGCATCAATGGTCGCCATCTCAATCAAAAAGTTATTGCGGATTCGCATCAC
This sequence comes from Pseudobdellovibrionaceae bacterium, assembly GCA_947462815.1. Lineage (GTDB taxonomy): Bacteria > Bdellovibrionota > Bdellovibrionia > Bdellovibrionales > JAMPXM01 > UBA2339. The sequence continues at coordinate 11,757 of CANHQR010000025.1, read as the reverse complement.
ACGGAGATCGCGCATGGAAATTTCAATGGGCGTCACGATCTTACCCGCGCGGACCTGGACCAGTCTTCGAACAGCCGAGACGAACTCAGCCGCCTCACCCGTCGGAATGCGATAGTCCTTTTGGAAGGCCACTTTAAGCAGATACACACCGTCACGCATGGGCTCGTGAGCCTGCAGACCTCGCGTGATCGAGTTATAGCGAAGCACACGAGGGCTGATGTCGATCAAGAAGGACTTTTTCACCTTCAGAGTGAGAAACTCATCGACCTCGTAGCGAAAACGCTGCGTATTGACCTGAAAGTTCGTGAGCAAAAGCTGGGAAGGACGCTTCTCGCGCGAGTTCACTTGCGCCAAGTAGCTCGGCTGCAGTTCGCGAATGTCGCGTGCGAAGGTGAAGCCCTCGTTATCCCAGGGGTTAAATGCCACACCGAGGCGCTTTTGGAAACCCGAGGAGTGTTTGATGGTGACGTATCGGACCATGTATTGCTCGGGCGTGTAGTACTTATGGCCGATCTGATCATTCCACACAAAACAACCGCGATGATTCGTTCGGACATTGACTTCCGATCCATCGATCTTCACGACGGTGAAGTTCATATCCCGAAGAGGCGTGCTCGGATCGATCGGATTGGTCACACAGGTCGTCGAACGAAACGCGAGTGTTCGCTCAGTCGCCGTCTCGTCGGGCAAAATGGTTTCAAAACGCGACGTGATGAAGTCAAATTCAAAGGGCTCCAGACGCGAGATCCCGCTCGGAAGAAGCTGCGAATCCGCGGGTGCGGGCTGAGCCGCAGGCGAACCGGCCGGAGCTTGGCGAGGATGAGGCGTCGCTCCGGGCGCGTTTCCGGGCGCGTTTCCGGAAGCACGAGGAGCCTGACCAGCTGGTCCCTGAACGCCCGGTCGACCACTGGCGGGTGATCCATTTGCCGGTGCTCCACTGGCAGGCACTCCGCCCACAGGAGGTGTACGTCGCCCCATGCGGAACTGATCGGGATTTGCCATTCGCCGAGCCACGTCCGCTTCGTCTTGAATGTCGCTAAGGTCGATACAATCGCGCAGGTAGTGGTCCGCATCGAAGCGGCCCGAGGGGCTCGACAGACTCGCCTGTCGCAAATCCGCAAATCGCAGACCCAGAAGAGAGCGATGGTCACCCATCATCCAGGCGGCCTCAAACGGCTCGAGGGAACTCGGGCCCTCTTGAGCCTGGACACGGCCCACAAGCTCAAGCTGTCCGAACGTATTGCGGTAACGCAAGGTCATGCGCACTTCTTCACGGAGTCGACCACCGGTCATCTGCACATCGCTCAGAACGCCCGTCTTGGCAATCACCATACACTGATTCGAGTGTGTGTCCGTACGAGCCATGATGAAGAATTGCAGCCGAAAGCGGCCGTCCGTCAGAGCGTAGGGTGCCGACTCCCCGCGGATATTACGCATGAGGATCTTCGGCGCAAGGCTAGCGATCATGTCAACTTGTGCACCCGCCGTGCTGCCCGGGTTATGAATAATATTGAAGCGAAGATCGTCGACCCAAAGACTGCGCGTCGCTCGATCGCCCGAAGACAGCTCGCCTCGGAGAATACGAGGCACATCGCTGGGCGCTGCCATCTGCTCAGCAGGAACAGTTTGTCGCGAGAGATCGACAAGGTCGCGACCGCCTTCGAAGTTCCAGGGATTGATGGCGAACATCACTTCGCGTGCACCGGTATGCATGCCTTGGGCGACAATCATGCGCTTGATCGGCAAAAACTTCGAGTCCGCGAGAAAGTTGAAGTGAATCGTTTCTGGCCAAGTGAGACAGCCCTGAGCATCGCTCTGCGCCTGCACCTCTTGCTCGCCGCCTCGAATCACAAAACGATGACCCTTGATACGATCCTGGGTCCGTTTGTCTTGCACACAAGTAGTGACGTTAAAGAGCTTAGCCGTTGGGATCGAAAATCCGCGCACGGTCTCTGAAATTTGCGAGGTGCCTGTGACCTCGGTGTTAAAGAAGGTCGCCGCTTGCTCCTCTCGAGCACCCACGGTGAGATCCGGAGCATTGGGATCAACCTGACGACCCTGCGGCTTCATGCAGGCGGAGTTGACCAGCACGGCCAAGCCGAGCAGCAACGACTTCCAGTTTGATTGAGCGAGCGACTTAGAGTTTTTCATAGAAAGTCTCGAATCGAATCATGAAGAAACGTTGTGCGGTTTGGATCAAACTTGAGTTGATGACGTCGGCCTCAGCATATCGGCCAGAGACTTTGAATCGCTCTTCGCGAAACCATAGTCCTAAATCGGCAGCCCAGCCTTGACGATTGGTCTGGCCTCGCTCGGCTGATGCATAGAACCCGGGAGTTGCGTCGGACTCCAGAAAAAACATCTCGGCGCCGGGCTTCAGATCGATGTCACCGGGGAGAGCCCAGCTGAATTCCGTGCGAACCAACTGCCCATTTCGGTATGTTTCCGGAGCCTTCGAGTTTTGCACCATATGACCGCTCACTGACCAGCTTAACGCATCGGAAAGCTTCAAGTTCAACTCCCCGCCGGCAACAAAGCCGTCAAACTCATAGCGAAACCGCGAAGTGTTCGGGCCGAGCTCGACGATCGTGTTGCCAAGAGCCTGACTATCGATGGCCACGGTCGATGGTAAGTTCGAGAAGCGAAAGTGTGTGGCAAAGACTTTACCTCTGAAGCCCTCCCAAGGATGCACTTCAATTTCAGCTGTCTCCGTGGTGAAGCTGGGCGTGACCTCGCTCTCGACTGCTCGGGTCGACAGCGTCGAAGATGTCGGGATCGCCTGTTGAGCGGCGAGTGCGAATGTGAAGCTCTCGTTACCCATCTCCAGGCGCTCGACAACGCCTGGAAACGGCTGGCCTTCGACCAGCAGCGAAGCCCCGAGTGAATCCTGATCGATCGCGCCAGCGCGAATTCCCAAACGCACCGATTCACCCTCAATCGCCTTCCACGTCAGATGCGCCTCGCGCATCATCACGCCAGAACGTGGCGACTTATCACCAAACTGCGACTGCGCATATCCGGAGTTCAATGATAATCCGGCGCGAGCTCGAGCTGTGAGTCGTGGCAAAAGACGCACACGCGTATCGAGATCTAAACCGAGGCCGGTGAACTGACTTTGTTCTTTGGCATTCGCAAAGCTTCGCGCACCCAGACTGGAGCGGTAGTAAAGCTGAAACTCACGGACTCGCGAAGTCGTGGATGGCGTTGTCGTCGAAAGATTTGAGGTGGCGCTTTGAGCGTGTGCTGTGGAGCTGAACACACTGCAAGCGAGGTTTAAGGCCAGCACGGATAGCGAAAGCCAACCCGACAACCAGGGACTCCCCTCTCGCTTCACGAACAACGAATTGAGCTGAAGATCGCGTCGATCGCGGGACATGCAACCCACCTTCCTCACACCGCTCAACATTCAAGAAACATTCGCAGCTGAAGCTCATTGGGAACTGACCAAATCACAGCTAAACCCTTGAATTGACGAGGCCCCTTGCCGAGGGGGCCTTGAAAAGGTGGCCCACCAGAGCCGAGAATTGTCAGGGGACTCCGGCGTAATTGGGCCTTCAGCTCATGGCGAGCTCGGAAAGGGCCGGGGATTATTCCGCAAGAAGATCTTCAAGAAGGCGCAAACTCCGTACTCCGAACCAACTCATGGCTTCACCATCGACAAGATGGACGCCTCTGGCACCCTGACTCAAAAGATCTCTGCCCCACACATCAAACTTTCGCCAAAACGGGAAAGGCTCGGTGATCAAAAGAATCTGCAGACCCTGGGGAAACTGCGATGTTCGGGGATAGATGGAGGCTTCAGGGGGGTCAGAACCCAACTCGGGAATCCATAGACTCGTGCCGGTGAGTCGGCGGAAGACATCGCCTAAGAAGACTTGTGGGGAGGCGATCATCCAATCAACTTCAGCTTCAAGCCCCGGCACCGATCTCGTCGGGCGTTGTTCATCTCTCCAGATCACCAAAGCGGCCGGGCGCCGAGGATCCCATGGCCCCCCCAGAGATTGTAGAATGGGCAGACGCCCTGTCGGCGCCAACGTCATCACGCGCTCGACTCTATGCTGCATTTCCGTCAAGCGCTCGGCCACATCGCGATCTTGATGTGCCGCGAAGACCTGCGCCAACTCGCCTAAACAGCCTCGTAAGTCTTCGGCACTGCGAATGTGCGTGGCGATCACTCGCGCCCCCAGAGCCTCAAATCGTTCTCTAAATTCTCGCGGATTCTCGTCTCGATCGAGGATCACCAAATCGCCCGACATCACAACCATCGAGGCAGCATCAGGGGCGAGCAGAGTCTTTGTTCCCCCATGTATCGGAATTTCAACGACGAGATCTCTGGGGTGGATACAGTATCGAGTGCGGCCGACCACCTCAGCGTCGGCCACCAACAAAGTTTCCGTCCAACTCGGCACGAGACTATGCACGCGGAGTTTGGCTTGTGGCGACTCAAGTTGGGTTCTCGCACGATAGGGGCAGTTGCGGCAGCCGGAATCACAACAGGTCCCGCGGGACGCCAAGGCTTCGCGAGTGAAAACCCCGACGCCGTTGGCAAAAATGAGATCGCGGCCCGCACGCGTCGTCCACGGCCATCGCGGCTGCTGAGACGCCTCGTGTGCCTCAGGTAACGGTTCTGAGTGCGTGAGGGAGGACGTATTTTGATCAGGAGAAGATCGGCGATTGGAGCTCACAGCCCGAATTTGTCTCAAGTCTAAAGAGTCACGGCAAGCGGATCATCGCCTGCCGGCCCCCATGACGACTCAACCCCACATCATTCTGCATCCAGGCTCATCTGCGGAGCCGGAGGCGTCGGCGAAGCCTGCGGGCTCGACCGAACCACGGGAGAGGGCGAGGGAGCCCGAGGCGGCACAGGAGACGAACCGGGAGAGGGTCGAGGCGATGATCCTACTGTCGGATCAAGCTCAAGCTCGTCGGCAGCAACAGGCGTGGGCTCAGGACTTGGCGCAGTTTCTGGAGAGCTGGGTGTGGGGCTCGGACTTGAAGCGGGGTTCGGTGAGATCGCAATCGAGCCCTGACACACAGGACGGTAGAGCTCTTCAAGATCCTCAGGCTGAAGCTTGGCTTGCGCGAAAAACTCCTGGGAATTTCGAGCTTTGAAAACGGCGGCGGTTTTGCCGGCTGAGGCATTTGAAGCACGAGCCGTCGGCGAATCGCCCGCGGCCCGCGAGGCGCAATCCCGACCCTTGGTAAAGCCCAAATTCTCCGACAAGCGAAGCGCGAGCTGGGCACAAAAATCCTGGTGCACATTGAAATCCGTCTGGGCCAAGGACCCCGAATTCACAGCCTCTGGCTCATCCGCCAATCGCAGTCCCGACTCGGTCACCTCGAAATCGATGATACTTTGCACACGCGTACCGCGAACTCGCTCCGTGGCAGCGGCAGCTTCCGCAACAACGGGCGTATCAATCTGATCGATCTCCGCGCGGTACATACGAAATCCAAACTCCACGCGAACGCCGGATCTGCGAAACACAGTGGTGATGGCCGGCCGACAAACGTTGTTGATAAAACGCACCACCTCCCCCTGCTGTTCGGGATTGATGGCGGCCTGCCCCGTGGCGACGACTTGTCGAAGGGCAACGGCTTGACGAATCGAAATGCGTCCCTCGGCGTGCTGAGCTTGATAGCGAGGGCGGAGCATTCGGTCCGCGAGCTGACCTTCTGGCGTGCGACGGCAAACCGGTCTTGCCTCACCTTCTAAAGTCTTAAACTGGGCTGAGAGAGTTCTCTGTGCACATTCCGCCAAAGCCTTTTCGGCTTCCGACTGGGGGGCTATGCGAACCGGCACGGAGGAATCTTGCGGTCGGCCGCAACCGAGCATCACTCCCGTCATAAAACTCGTGCCCGCAACCAACCAAAACCAACGGCGTCGCAGCTGACGACGTGTGAGTCGCGACGGAAGCGTCGAGCTTCGATTTTCAGCGTTGGAAACTTCGGTTTGCAAAACTGAGCGCGAGTTCGATACGTTCGGTTCGAAGGACATGTCAGCTCCTTAACAGGGGTCGAGGGCCTCTCTCCGAGAACTTGTTAAGCAATAAACGCGCAATCGCCGAACCTGAGTCTGAAACGCCCGGCTTCAAAAATCCCTCGCGGAAATCAATAGGCTGTCAGCGACCGAGGTCAGGAGGCCGGGAACGCAATTTCACGGGCAAATGTGCGCAGGAAACCGCCAATTTTCGTCACTGGGACCGTGCGCTGAGGCTCATGCCCTCAAATCCCGCCACGTTCACCCTGAAGGGGCGACCGCACGGCGATAATTTATCGCCATTTCTCTCACACAAGCTTTTGACTGACACTGTGCGCTTAGGCGAGCGTCGAGAGCTTGCGTCTCGCCGAATCGAATCGGGAAGGAGCTCTCATGTTCCGCACTTCTAATGAACACACGTCGCAGTTCCACACGTCAAAATTGTCCCCGAATGAATTGCCGGCCCTTCGCGATCTCCCGGCGGAAGCCGGATTCCAAGCTGGTGATGTACTTGTGGTGTTCGGTGAGCTCTTTGCCCGAGGCTACGCCAATGGAATTGTCGATGAGGCCACGCGCCGTGGATTGAAGGTCATCCGCTCCACTGTTGGTCGGCGCACACCCGAAGGCGAACTCCGCCCGCTCAATAGCGAAGAGCTCGCCTCGCAGAGCCAACCCTTGATCAACGTCCCACTCGAAGCCGGCTTTGACCTCGAGAGCAATGATTCTGACCCCAAAGGTCGCGATGCCGTGAGCCTCTTTGACGGCGTCAAAATCAGTGATTGGATGCATGCCAAAGTCGACATGTCCGCCCTCGAGCGCGCTCGCGAACGTGGCCGCTCACGATTCCGCGATCAGGTTCGACACTACCTGCAAGAACTCAAGACGCATATTCCATCAGGAAAGAACGTGATCTTTTGTCACACCATGGCCGGAGGCGTGCCGCGCACCAAAGTGATCATGCCGGTGATGAATCGTGTTTTCAAAGGTCGTGGAGACCGTCACGTTTCCTCGCATACTCTCTACGAATCAGATTTGGGTCGCTTTGCGCTGATGAATTTTGACGAGGTCACCGCCGAAACCTTCAAGGTGCTGATCGAAGAAAGCGCTGATCTGCGAAGTGAAATTGAGCAGTCCGGCGGACGCGCCTCCTATCTCGCGTTCGGATATCACGGAACCGAAATTCTCACCAAGGGCGAGATGCGGTGGCAGACCTATACGCCCTACTTTCAAGGCTGGGCGAAGATGAAGCTGGAGGACTACGCCGCCGAGGCTCAGGCCAAGGGTGTGCGAGCCACAGTTTACAACTGCCCTGAGATTCTCACGAACTCTTCGTCGATTTTCATCGGCGTCGAGGTGTCGCTTTACCCGCTGCTCGGCGCTTTACGAAACGCGCTTCCTCGCGCACAAGGCGACGGAAAAAAACGCATCGAAAGCGTGCTCCAGGATGCGGGCCAACTCGTGAAGCCTGAGTTTCGCGATCGGCAACTCTTCATCGATCAAATTCAAAAGTTCGTCGATGATTACGTATCAAGTGATGTCATTCAAAAACATTCAGTGTTTCATCAGTGGCCACAAGCTAGCCACAGCGAGCAAATGGAGAAAATGCTCAGCGCAAGCGAAGAACTCTTTGCACTCAATGCTGACGAAAAGCATCCGATGACCAGCCTTCTCAGCGAACAGGTGTTCCGTGCAACAGGAGCCCTTATGTACCACGATGCTTGGACTTGCCGTCGACCTGTGGTCTGGCTTGGTCACGACGCGATGGCTTCAGCCTTAGCTTCAGGACGAACACTTTGAGCCTTGAACGCGGACACTCGCTGAACCTTTCGGGACATCGATTCATCGGCTACTCGCTGGCCGGAATCACGACGTCCATCGGCGTACCCGAAGCACAAATTCTGTTCGACGTCGGGCAGGGACTACCTTGGCAGGTTGGATTTCCATTCATCGCGCTCACCCATGCGCATATGGATCACGCCTCTGGTCTCCCCTATTTGATATCGCAGAAGTCCATGCAACGGCGGCCCACACCGGTTGTTTACATGCCCGAATCGGCCCTGGATCCCTTTCATCGCATGATGAAGATCTGGCACGAGATCGATCAGTTCGAGTACGACTTGGACTTTCGCGCAGCCAAGATCGGCGAGTCCTACGATTTGGACCAAGGATATTGCCTCCGCCCCTTTCCCACCTTTCATCGCGTTTCCTCTTTGGGCTACTCGCTCTTTAAAAAACGAAAACGTTTGAAACCTGAGTGGATGAAAGCCACGCCGCATGAGTTGGCTCAAGCACGGCGCGAGGGCAAGGAGCTTGAGGAACACTTCGAGGAGAATTTATTTTCTTTCACGGGCGATACAAAGATTGAGTTTCTTCAATCCCCCACCGCCCGAAGCTCGAAGTTTCTCTTTATGGAAGTGACCTACTGGGACGAACGGAAGAGTGTCGCGAACGCGCGCGAGTGGGGTCACATTCACTTCGACGAGTTCCTGAGCGCTCTCTCTCAAATCCAAGCTTCGCAGATTGTGCTCATTCATGCCTCGAGCCGCTACACCACCCCCGAGCTCTTGGAGATCTTACGAGCACGAGTGCCCGAGCACGAGCAGACGCGCATCACGCTGTGGCCGCGTTGAGCTCTCAATCCAAAAGTTGCCAAGGCAAGTCATCTCAAATTGAGACATCGTACCAAACTCCCGCGAAGGCTTCGGCTTCTCTTCGAAATTGGCCGCGGAACGCTCAGGCGGCCTCAGGCTTAGGTTTCGAGATCCCCTGGCCGATAAGACTAAAGTTAGGTGTTGCTTCGCGGGTGCCAGAAAACGGGTGCCTGGGAAGTTCGTTTTGGATTTGGAGACCTGCCATGTCTTTGATGGCGAGATTGAGAAAGAATGGTGGCCTCGGTCAGATCTTGGCCATGTTGGAGTCGTCGACGCCCGATCGACAAAAACATCTTTTGCGCTCGCTTCAACATGAAGACCCCAGTCTTGCGGCCTTACTTCGGACGAAGGTCCTGAATGTTGAACGCGTAGCCCGATGGCCACAATCTGTTTTGAGACAAATTGTCCTCACACTCGACGATGCCACTTGCCGAGGGATCGCGAGCGCCCTTCAAGAAGCGGTAGATCCCCAACTGCAACAGCGTTGGTTTGAGGCGCTCGATCCCTTTCGACGCCCGAAGATCGAGGCCAACGCCCACGCTCCGGAACTCATTGAGGCCGCACGCTTTCAGCTCTTTGCTCGAATTCGGGACCTCGAACGCAACGGCGAAATCCATTTAGCCGAATTTGACCCTGGCGCTCAGCTGGATGAACTCGTGAGGAGCAACTCTTCTTCTCGAGTTGCGTGACATGACCTCCTCCCGCACCCTAGGATTCTGAAGAGAATCCACGACGGGAGGAAGCTGAAATGAATATGCCCCACTCTGCGGACGCATCGGCCGGGCGCCGATGGACGCGCACCTTGTCTTTTGGAATGACTCTGGGCTTCGGCGCCATTTTCTTTGCGACAATCCCGATGCTGGGTTGTGAGTCAGCTCACAAGAGCTCAAGCGACGCTCCCGCGCCGTCAACGACGAAGACTTCCGGAGAATGGTCGGAGAGGATGCAGGAGCTCTCGCAGTCCCTCTCCCAGCTCCTCCCTCTCGTTGCGGATCATCGAGCTTTCAACGACCCGGCGAAAGCCGACCTGGTGCAGAAGTCCATGAGCCAGCTCAAGGCGATGGCGCATCAAGTGAAGCATCAGGTACAAAAGGGCAATAAGCCCTCGAGTGATCCGGCCTTCACGCCGATTGCAGAAATGCTCGATGAAGATTTGGCGCGTGCGATCGTGGCCTATCAAAGTGGAAATCGAGACTACGCTCGTCTGACCCTACGCGAGTCGATGAGCTATTGCATTCAATGTCACACGCAAGCCGCTGGCGGCCCGGATTTTTCAGGCCGAGGCGGCCTCTCCGTGAATACGGATAATTTTTCGCCGCTGGCCCGCGGAGACTATTACGCCGCCACTCGCCAGTTTGACGACGCCCTCAAGGCTTACCTGAATGGCGTCAAAGACCAGCAATACGCCAAAGATGATTTGTTTGCTTGGGAGAAAGCCGCCCGAAGCGCCTTGGCACTCAGTGTGCGCTACAAAGAAAGCCCCAGCCAGGCCCGCGAAGTCGTCAAGGCGATCCAGGGTAATCCGCAGACTCCCCCCTCGCTCAAGGACAGTGCGCGAGCTTGGTTACAATCCATTGAGAAGTGGGAAAGAGAGAAAGAGCCCGATAGCCGATTGGAACGAGCCGATCGCTTGCTGAAAGAAGCCGAGAAGCGCGCCTCCTCGGCAACCGAACGTGGCCAGGATCTGTTGTATCTTCGCGCCAGCGCCGATCTCCACCAGTGGTTGGCCTCACATCCTGAGCCGAATGCCGCTCGAGCCAAGGCCCTTCTTATGGCCGGCAAAGCCGCCGAGGCCTCGCGTGATATGAACTTCTGGACCCTTCACGAGCGCTACTACGAAATGTGCATCAACACGCTCCCGAATTCGGTGATGGCACGAGAATGCTATAGCAATCTCGAAGAGAGCGTAAAGCTCGGCTACACGGGCTCATCGGGCGTTCATATGCCCCGTGAAGAAGTCGAGCGGCTCAAGAATCTTCGAGCCAGGGCCATGGGAGAGAACACAAAGGCCAAGTGATGGCCCTAGGGCCAATCGAAGCCGATGAGCGAGAGACGCAATGAGCTTAAGCGCCTGGGACCGCGAAAAACTGCTGTTTGATGGCGACGCGTACTTTGAGTCACTCTTGCACGCTTGGTCTCAGGCCAAGTCTTCGATTGATTTCGAAACCTATATCTTTGATGTCGACCCCGTCGGCGTGCGCGTGGAAACCGCGCTGATTCAGGCGGCGCGAAGAGGCGTGCGCGTGCGTCTCTTGGTCGATGGAATCGGCGCCAGGGCTTGGTGGGAAGATCGATCTGAGGCCCTCATCCGTGAAGGTGTTGAAGTTCGCGTCTATCACCCTCTCGTCATGGGTGAGGTTTGGGCTCGCCTCCGCGCGCGCCTCACACGCGGCCAATGGCCCTGGGCGCAGCTTCTACCTCAAGCCCGTGAACCCAAATCCGGCTACCGACTTTCTTTCCTGCGCCGACTCAATCGCCGCAATCATCGAAAGGTCAGTGTCATCGACGAACAAACAGCTTTCGTCGGATCGATCAATGTCAGTCGTACCCATTGCGCGGAATTCATGGGTCAGTCAGCTTGGCGAGATACGGCGGTGGAACTTCGTGGTCCAGCAATTTCAGACTTACGTGATGCTTTTGATCATGCCTGGAATCGCTCACCAGGACGTCATGAACTGAGCTTGCGGCCTCGACTCAAATTCACCTTCCCGCGAAGGGGAAAAAGCCGACATTCTCCGGTCGGTCTGAATTTTACTCGACGGCTTCGGCGCCAACATCGCATGAAGTTTGCCGAGAGATTGGATCGCGCCCAAACTCGAATCTATATCGAAAATGCCTACTTGGCGCCGACGAGCAATGTCTCTCGACGTTTGGCAAAGGCCGCGCGTCGGGGTGTTGATGTGCGCATCATCGTCCCCTCGCGAAGCGATGTTTGGTTCATGCTCTTTATCGCTCGAGCTCACTATCGGCGTTTACTCAAAGCAGGGGTGCGCATTTTCGAATATCAACCACGCTTTCTTCACGCCAAGAGCCTGGTGATCGACGACATGGCGGTGATCGGCAGCTCCAATCTTAATCGCCGAAGCCTGCTCCATGACTTGGAAGTCGATGTGCTTCTCTTACGAT
>CANHQR010000024.1 GCA_947462815.1 Pseudobdellovibrionaceae bacterium | reverse complement strand
TCCAGTCTTCCCTACCTCAGCGTTCAAATGCTCATTCAGACGGGATCTGCCAGTGATCCTGAGGGCTCGGCCGGACTTTCGAGTCTGGTCGCGGAGCTTCTCCAGCAGGGAACCCAGAAGCGCGATGCGCAAAAGCTCGCTGAGGAGTTGGCGCGAATCGGCGCGAATTTTGGCGCCAGTGTGAGCGAGGATTTCACCAGCGTTTCCATGTCTGGTCTGAGTCTCTACGGAGATGAGTTCATCAAGAATTTTGTCGAGATCCTCACGCAACCTCGATTTGCAGACGCGGAGATCAGCCGGCTCAAGAAGCAGCGCTTAGCGCAGATGGCTCGACGTCTGGATTCGCCGGCGCAGGTTGCCGACCTGGCGTCTCAGCGCGTGCTCTATCGCTCACATCCTTATGCTTTACCGGCGAGTGGTTTGAGTTCCACCGTCGAGAAGATCACGAAGAAGCAAGTCATTCAGCATTACTTGCGCTACTACCGACCCAATAACGCCATTCTTGCAGTCACAGGCCAGTTCAGTCCTGCGTTTGCCGAGCGTCTCACACAGCAACTCGAAGTCTGGTCCGCGCGAGACGTCAAACCTGTTTTGATAACGGAACCTTCCGAGTTGCCTGAGCCGCGAATCTTCTTGGTCGAAAAGCCCGGGCTCACCCAAGCCCAGGTTCGTTTCATCCGTCTCGGCATTCGTCGAGCGGACGAGAATTTCATCCCTCTTCGTGTCGCCAATACGATTTTGGGCGGAGCCTTCGCTTCCCGCTTGAACAATCGAGTCCGTAAAGAATTGGGTCTGACGTATAACATCAACTCCGGCTTTGATGCTCGATTGCAGCGCGGTCCCTTTGAGATTGAGACTTTCACGAAAGTCGATTCCATCGGACCGGTGGTCCGCGAAACGCTCGCGATCTGGCGACAATTGCATACACAGGGAATTCGCGGTGAAGAGCTTGAGCGTGCTCGTGGCTATTTACGTGGCGTCTTTCCCCAAGCGATCGAAACCGCTGAGAAGCTGGCCTTCAACCTCCTGTTGCTCCGGCACTACGGGATCCCAGATACTTATCTCCGAAACTACGTTCGGGATCTGGAGCGGCTCAGTGTGAGCGATGTCAACGAGGCCATTAAAAAGTCTATGGCTCCGGAGAACTGGGCCGTGATCATTCACGCGCCAGCCGGCTCGGCGAAGGGCCTGGAAGATTTGGCACCCATTGAAAGCGTATCTCTCAATTCGTTGAAGTGATCCCGCTTCTTCCTGATGCGGTGAGAGTCTCCTCATGAGAGTCTCCTTAGCAGAGTCTCCTCATGAGAGTCTCCTTAGCAAAAACAGCGCCGAAGGGCGTGAAGGACGGATTCGACGCGGGGGTCAGCGATTCGGTAGAATACAGATCGTCCATCGCGGCGATGCTCCAAGAGTCCTTCGAGTTTCAGGCGCATGAGAAACTGCGAAGTTTGTGACTGCGAACTGTCGCAGCAATTGATCAGTTCGCCCACCGACTTTTCGCCATCGATCAGTTCCATGAGGATTCGCAATCGCTCAGGGTGCGAGAGAAGCTTCAGCACTCGAGCCACCTCTTCGCATCGCGGAGCAAGGCTAGAACGGAGATCCTGATGTCGTGGCCTTTCGGTTCGGGACTTGATCGATTTGACCATTTGGCTTCGGTGTTCAGTCTTGGCGCGGTCTTTTCGGTCTGAACTTGACATATTATAAAAACATAATACAATAATGTACAGAAAGCGAGGCCGAACATGGCTGTGCAAAAACTGACTCAGGCTGATTTCAAAGCGAAGGTGTTCGACTTCACCAAGGGTGGAGCTTGGAAGTTTCAAGGGCCGCGCCCGGCGATCATCGATTTTTACGCGACTTGGTGCGGACCTTGTAAGCGCCTCGCACCGGTTCTTGACGAACTTGCGCGTGAGTTCGACGGTCAAGTCGACATCTACAAAGTCGATACAGATCAGGAGCAAGAGTTGGCGGCGATGTTCGAGATTCGCTCGGTTCCTAGCATTCTGTTCATTCCAAAGGACGGCTCGCCGCAGATGGCGGCGGGAGCGTTGCCGAAGGAGGTCTTTTACGAGGCGATCGGGGAACTTTTCAAGGTGACACAGCCAAAGGTCTAAGGCTCACCAGAATCGTTGGGCAGGGCTTGAGAGCTGATCAAGCCCTCAGCTCTTTATTTGATGAGGCTCTGATCGGGCTCTCATCCACAATAAAAAATGACTTCAGCGAAGATCCATGGATTCTTGACGCAGGGGAAACTGTCGAGGCCTTTCGGCTGTGGTCTTTAACGGTGAGCGCACTGAGGTCTCATACAAATCGTCTCCGCGATCTCGGTTTAATGTCTCAATTGGATTGCGAAGCTCAGCGGGAATCGGGGGAAGTGGAGTGGCCCGCCCCATCAACGCGAGATCCATCTCGCTTCGATCAGAATCTGATTCTCGTGAAGTTTCCAAACTTCGCAGCAGCGTCGCAGCTTGCCCTTGCGTTCGCTGAGCCTGTGAGGCCCGGCGGAGTTCCGCGATTTCCTCTCTGAGGCTTTCGATCTGTGAATGCAGTTCGCGCGAATTCGCGTTCATCTGCTCCATGAGATTGATTTCAAGTTCGCCCAACTCATCGAGCACGCTGTGGGACTTTGTCAGCCAACCCAAGAGTTCGCGCGCTGCGAAGATCGCCGCCACGCTCGCCAAACCTACGGCCGCAACGACTCCCCAAAGCGGGAGTTGAAGTTCATCAAATGCGTTGAGCCAACCCGGAACCTTCATCAGCCAACTCAGAATTTCCATGATCCCAGTTTTGTCCGAATTTATGTTGAAGGGGAGATGGGGGTGCGGGGACGGAAAACTTTGGCGATTTGGGGGTGGGGTGTGGGGTGGAAATTTCCCAGATCAGCCAGGCCAGATTGGTCAAGTTACAGGCCTGACCCCGGTCGGGCTCAATCAGGTTTTCGTCGGGTAAAGTGGGCCACTTGATTGGGCTGACCCAATTCCATCTCCATAGTCCCTGCCCCTGAAGCGTGTTTTCAAGCCCGTCGAAGGCAGCTTAAGTAGATAAAATTATTTAGGATTCGAAGTTCCCACGCACAATCAAAGGGCCCGGTTGAATCGGACTTGTGATCGCGAGGCCGACTTATCGCTTCTTCTTGGCTGGTTTTTTCTTTCGCATCAGCAAGAAAATCGCGGCGACGACTAAGAGCGCGGCAATACCGAAAACGGCCTGCGTGGTGAGGTCGCCCCCCTCGCCGAGGTTTTCGCCCTCTTCGGGAAGATCGAAACCAACGGCGCTGCCCCCACTCCCGCTTCCCAGAAGTCCTCCGCCTGGTCCCATAGGGCCTCGGTTGGCTGCGCCTCGAGAAGTTTTTGTCCAAACAACTTTCAGGGATTCGATGGCTCGAAAGAAATCTTGAGCGTACTTCGAGTAGTGGGTCTTATGAGCGGAGAAGGTGACCAGCACAGCGATGTCGTCCTTGGTCGTCGCGACATAGCGGGTGTAGTAGTTCGGGACCTCGCTCTGCAAATGCATACCGTCCGCCCAGGGTTGGCTGTTGATCAGACGTTGTTCCACTTTTTGAATTTCCGAGGTGATCGGCATTCCGGTTCTTGTGGTGATTTGTCGAGGTGCTTTGAGGTGTCCGAGGTAGGCCGGCAGTGAGTCCTGGGGGCCGACTTCCTTTGCAGTCAAAATAATAATCGCCTCTCGAGCGTCTCCGGCCCCGGAAGTTCGGCAAACCCACTCGGTTTGTTCGAGGACGCAATTCCAGCGATCCGCCAGCTCAAAGCTGACATAGGAATTGATAAAAGTCTTTGCCTCGGCGGACTCCGTTTGGATGATCGCCTGTCCTATGAGGAAAAGGGAGCAGGCGCCGGTGACCAACGAGCGAAATGAACTTCTAAGATTTCCCTGCCCATCGTTGGATGCCCATGCGTTTTGATCCGTGGTGAAAGGCCTAGCGGAGTTCAACGAGATGACTTGATCGCTCATGGTGTGGGCTCTCCATCGTGTGCGCTACCAACAGGATGTTCGACATCAGAGAGCTCGTCGATCGAACTCTTTGGTTTGAACAGGGACAGGGCCGAGGAGTGATCGAGCACTCTTGGCCCGAATTGCCCCTTTCCCTTTATACTTCTAGGTTAACCGAGGAAGAGGGCCTGAACACGCCCGCGACACGATCGTATGTAGGTATCAGACTTTAGTCGGGCCGAGATTGTCCTCACATCTGGGGAACTTACGCTTCCTGCGAGACGGCGGCTATGAAATACGTTTACACTTGAGCTGTCTCGGATTGAGACAACTCGCATGAGGGAGTCGCGATGAATCTGCAGCAACTGATTACATTCTCAGCGGTAGTTTCTGAAGGTAGTATGACAGCAGCGGCAGAGAAACTCTTTCTGACTCAGCCTGCGGTCTCTCAACAAATTCGCAATTTAGAAGAAGAGTTGGGTGTTAACCTTTTAGATCGTGGAGCTCGGCATGCGCGTCCAACGGCACAGGGACAGTTGCTCTACGACTACGCGAAGCGAATCATCGGACTGACGGCACAAGCTCAAGCTGCGATCCAAGCCATGGCCGAAGGTGTGCAGGGGCACTTGCGCGTCGGCACCTTGAACTCGTTAGGTTTACAAGTGGTGGCGCCGACCGTCGCCACATTATTGAAGCATCATGCGAAAGTGAGCATTGAGCTCAAGTACGAAGAGTCGAATGAGATCTTCACTCAGCTTCTCAACGGGCAACTGGACGTGGCGGTCTTACCCGAGATGCCGGGGTCGCATGGTCTTTCCGGTCGGCCATTGATGCGAGACGAAATGTGGTTGGTAGCGAGTGGAAAGGATCCTTTGCTTCCCGAGGCCATTGATTTTCGTGAGCTCGATCAGCGACCCTTCATTCGGCTCGGTGAAAAGTATGAAAGCTTTGACGAAAGTTTCAATCGGATGCTGGAGCAATCGGGTGTTCGACTTTCCACTGTTTTTGAGTCCAACAACATTGGCACGCTGAAGCGAGTGATTGAGTCGGGGCTTGGGTGGGGATTTCTTCCCTCGCACGCGATCAAGAAACAAGTGCGCTTGGGGCGGCTCACGCAAGTGGAAGTGCGAGACCTCAAGCACTCCACGAACATCGTTTACTACTCGAGGGACGGCGCCCAAACCGCGGCTCTGGTCGATGTGTTCTTCAGACTCTTGAAGCAGCAGCTTTCCGCATAAGAACTTGCGGCGCCCTGATGCCGCGAGATCCAGCGTGCGAGTCGCACGATCGAGTTGTTTGCGTCTCAATTTAGGCATTGAGAGATTTGTGCGCCGGCTTGAGTTGGAGTACGGCCATATAGAACCCATCGTAACCCTGTTCGCCGACGGCAAGACTACGCTCGCTGAGCTTTTCGAATCCTTGGCCGGCCTCGGAGTTCAGAAAATCGGCGATCGCCTTTTGATTTTCGCTCGGGAGAATCGAGCAAGTGGCGTAAACGAGACGACCTCCCGGCTTGAGCATGCGCGTGTAGGTGGCGAGAATCTCGCTTTGTGTCGAGCGAAGTGATGCGAGGTCGGTTTCACGCAACTTCCACTTCGCATCGGGATTGCGACGAAGAATTCCCGTGCCCGAGCAAGGTACATCGAGAAACAAGCGATCCGCAGTGGCTTCAAGGCGTTTGATACTTTTGCTTCCGTCGATGAGTCGAGCCTCGACAATATCAAGTCCCGCACGGGCCGCGCGTTTTTTGAGTTCTTGGAGCCGGCGATCATGGACATCCAGAGCGAGAATTTTTCCCTTATTCGCCATCGTGGCGCCAATCGCCAGCGTCTTTCCGCCCGCCCCAGCGCAAGCGTCGATGATCCATTCGCCGCTTTGGGCGCCGAGAGCCTCCGCGGCTTGTTGGCTGGCGCCATCCTGAACTTCAAACCAACCTTCTTGAAAAGCGAGCGTTCGAAAGACGGGTGAGCGATCTTTGAGAATAAGACCATGTTGCGTCTGTGGCGCTGGCTCAGTTTCAAGTTCGTTTTCTAAGCGCAACCGCTCCGCGAGCAGATCGCGCGTGCACTTGAGTGCGTTAGCTCGCAAGACCACGGGAGCCGGCTTGTTGAGTTCGATGCAGGTGGCGCTCCATACTTGAGCACCCAATTCCTGCTCGCCGATAGCATCGAGCCAATCCGGAAGGGAATGTTGAATGGCTCGCGGAGCTGTCGTGATTTCGCGCTTGCGCGCCGTGAAGCGCTTGCTCGGCCAATCGTGGAGCTCGTCCCAAGCGGGAACGGCCTCGCCGCGCTCCACCCACCACGCGGCCAACAGCGGCCACAAGTTCTCTCGGTGTAGGTCGGACTCAGGGATTTGCGTCAGCCACGCCAGCCGTCTCCACCAGCGAATCAGATCGTAGGTGAGCTCTGCGAATTGACGACGGTCTCTGGCTCCCATGCTGCGCTGATTTTTGAAGTAGTGCTCAATGACTTTGTCGGCGGGGCGCGAATCAAACATCACATCCGCCACGGCCTGCAAAGCGAGTCGCGCAATGGGGCGATGAATGAAGTGAGGACGCTCCTCCAGCGAGGGCTCTTTCTTCTTGTGGTGAGGGACTTGCGGCGAAGCAGTCCGTGAAGCCTTCGTGCTCGCGCCTCGATCGAATGACTTAGAACGTGAAGAGCGTCCCGGTGGAAACGAACGTGCCATTGTACTGCCCATCGCTGAGAACGTGGATGTGATTCTTCACGCCACCCTCAACGAAGAGACCGGCTGAACCCCAAAGATTGAAAAAGCGTGCTCCGGCCAAGACTTGGTAATCGAGTGCAAGCGAAGATTCGCCGCCAAACTGATTCCCAAAAATGCCAAGACCAATGCCGGCGCCAAAGTAGAGCGGAAACCGACTGCTGGCATCTGGAAAAGTGATGAGGGGCATGAAGCTGAACTTAGTGATTCCGCCCTCCGCCATGGCAAACCGAGTGGCTTCCACCCGCATGAGTAAATCCATCGAGTTCACCCACTCGCCCATGCGATACGAAATGCCGAGGTTCCAACGACCAACGTTCGTCTGATTGTCAGGCTGACCCCATTTGAAACTCTGATCATTGACCGACCATCCGAAGGCGATCTGCAAATAGTGATCGACAGATCCGCCGCTGGAGTTCGCGGGCTGGCGAGGAGACATGTATTTAACCGCGGCATCGCGACCTGTTTCAGGTTGAGCCTCTTGGTTTTCCGCATAGCGCTTGCGACCCACGCGGGTGTTGGCGGGCGGCGTGCGCACTTGGCGGGGTTTCGGGTCTCCCTCTGTTACGTCTACGGCAGAATAGCCGTCTTCGAAGACTTGGGCTGAAGCGACAGGACCGAGTTGAATTTCCATAACAGGCAGCGCCGCCAGTAGCAGGGCCACGGCGAGTCTCGGAAATGCGCGGCTCAAGGACCAACCCGATGAGGAACCAGATGAGGAGCCAGATGAGGAGCCAGATGGAGAGTGTGATGGAGCTCGATTGAGCAGCATAAGGGCCTCCGCTTGCGGGTCTCGTTCTTTAAGACCTCTTGGGCAATTCTTCAGCGTCCTAAGCTTAAGCTTTAACGGATTGGGCGGGGTGCGTCTAGAAACTTAATGGCCTGCAAAGACTTTAGAGTGAATTGAAATAAGGCTCGGAATTCTGTCGACTTGACGCGCAATATCTGACGCCGCTAGTGTGCGCCCTCATGACATTGCGACGGCATTCGCGCCAGGTGGCGCTTCAGCTTTTGTTTCAGCGAGAGTTTCTGGCCGGCGTGGGCGGAATTTCGCCTTCGGCCGAGTTCGCCCCGCGGGGTCTTGAGGCTGAGCCCCCCGTCCTGTTGCACGATTTCATTTTCAATTTTCGAATCGAGCAAGACGTCGCCAGCTATGCGGGAACGCTGTTTTTGGGCGTTTGCCAACATATTGCCTCGATCGATGCCTTGATTGAAAAGCACTCCCAGCATTGGAAAATCTCACGCATGAGTCTGGTGGATCTTTCGATTCTTCGGCTGGCCATTTTTGAATTGCGATTTGGCGACGAGAAGATCGATCGCCCTGTGATTCTCGATGAGGCCGTCGAACTCGCCAAAGAATTTGGCAGTTCAGAATCAGCCGCTTTCGTGAATGGGGTTTTGGATCCCATCGCCAACACTTCGATCTAAGCGCATTCGAGTGTGGCCCAGCCTAAGGGTCACTGAAGTCGCGGCTCTGACTTCGAGAAAGCCTCGCAAGTTGTTGCAGCTTCGCAACTTTTTGAGGTGCGGGCGGCTTTCGCTTGAGGCTCGAGGTCCTGCGAGGCCGACCTGTTGGGAGAGACCGATGGTTTGACAACGCGTCTGCGTTTGAGAGCATGAAGTTCAATGAATCGAGCGATCTTCGAACAGAAAACCTGGCCTCAGATATGGCAAGAATCGCGACCGCAAGATCTTTGGATCGTCGTGGATCCCGTGAATTCGCCGTGGTTATCGCGGCTGGATTGGGAGCTGAATCTTCTGATTCGGCGGCAGTGGCCTCGTGCCGAGAAGGGGCGCTTGCTGGTGGCGACGCCTCCTGGATTTCCGGCCCGTGGAGTTCTTGTACTTCAAGAACAGGCCGACGAATCTTGGGAACATCGACTGTCACTCGCTCTTGCGGACGCCAAGGCCTTGGGGGTGGATCGAGTTGTCATCTTGGCGACAGCCGCGATGAAACCGACCGGCTCGAAGTGGCCTCGAGAACCAAGTCTTGAGATTTTGTGGGTGTCGCCGTGAACGAAGTCCGCCGCGACTTCGAGATCAGGAATGCGGAGGCAGCCACTTCAAGCGGGCCTCGCGAGGTTGCGAGAATCGTCACCTCCTTCAACTCGAAAGCTCATCATTTGCTTCGCCGTTTGTGGAAGAGCCTCAGGCGACTGAGCCATCTGCCATCTGCCCTCGAGGCGAGTTCGCCGCGTGCGACCTTCATCGAAGTCCCATGGGTTGCGCAGAATTATTCGCGAGCGGCGCGATTGATCTGGCATCCCGAGCGTCAAGCATGGACGCTTTTAGATGTATGGATTTTGGCTCGAGCCTATGTTCCTGATGTGCGCGTGGAAGTTTTTGAGCAGCAACTCGATCCCGAGCTTCAGAATCTTCGCTGCGGCCAAGTCCGCATCAGTCGTCGCCGACCTTGGGAAGTTGCCGAAGATCTGCAGTTTCAGGATTTGTCGCATTCGATTGAAGAAGTTCATCTTCGAGATCTGCAGGCGGGAGACGTTCGGGTTGATCGCAAGCCAGAGATTCAGGGGCGACAAACCCAGCTCTGGTCCACCGAGCCCAGCGCCTCGGCGGTACTCGCCATGCGAGATGAGACTTGCGTGTGGCTGATTTTCGATTCGCGCAACGAGCCCTTTCGCCGCGATCATGCGGAACGTGTGGCGCGAGGCCTGATCCGTCGATTACCCCCTCCGCAAGGGGAGGTTGGCGAGCCCATTCAAGTGGATTCACCTTCCCCGTTGGGGCTTTGAATATGGAACGCTCCGTGCCGAAGGCCTAAATGCGGAGGAGCTGATAACCGAAAAGGTCAATACGGATGAGTTCCCGACGGATGAACTCTATGAAAAGGCGAAGATGAAAAAGGGCAGTATCTACATCATTTCCGATGGAACAGGTGAGACCGCCGCAACGATGATTCGCGCGGCCCTCGTTCAGTATCAAGATACAGAAATCAACATTGTGCGGAGTAAAAACGTTCGTACCGAATCACAGGCCGAGGCGGTCATCGACGAAGCCTTCAACAATCAGGGCATTGTGATTTACACCGTGGTGTCAGTTGATCTGCGTTTGAAAATCCAGGAGTACGCAAGCGCGAAAGGACTTTTGCATGTTGACTTGCTCGGTCCCTTGCTGGGCTCCCTCGACGCGTATTTTGGTGTCGCGAGCGGTGAGAAAAGTGCGGGAATGTTACGGACTGTCGACGAGCGTTATTATCGGCGAATCGAAGCGATCGAGTACACGGTGAAGCACGATGACGGCAAAAGTTTGGCGGAACTCGATCTGGCTGACATCATTTTGGTGGGTGTATCCCGTACCTCGAAGACACCGTTGTCGATCTTCCTCAGTCACAAGGGTTGGAAGGTGGCCAACATTCCGATTGTGGTCGGAACCCCTCTTCCTGAGCAGCTCTTTAAAGTCGATCAGCGAAAAATTGTTGGCCTCTTGATCGATACCGATTCGCTCTCGAGAATTCGCCGCAATCGGCTCGAGAAGTTTGGGCAAGATCCTGGCGGAGAGTACGCCCGCGCGAGCTACATCGAGAAGGAAATCACGTATGCTCAAGAGCTGTTTGCGAAGAACCGCCGCTGGCCCGTTTTCAATGTGACCGAAAGAGCTCTTGAAGAGACCGCCGCTGAGATTGTGCGAATTATCTCAGCGCGAATGGGTTTACCCGATAAAATGTCGTTTTAAGCCTCGAAAGCCGGCTTACAATTAGAAGGTTCCAATCGACAAATGAAAGGATCCCGGACTTTCCTGGACGCCATCCCAAGTCCGGCGAGTCAGCTTAAAACCGTACTCGAGACTCACGAGGATGCCGCCCGCGACGCCGATTCGGAGCGCGGCTCCTGCTGAATCACGGTAGGAGCCTTCGAACTCGCGTTGCGTGAGTTTAACTGCGCCACCATCGTAGAAGAAAGCTCCGGAGATCTCGCCAAAGCTGGTGTTGGCCATGATCGGGAAGCGCAACTCGCTCTTGATCAGGTAGTAGGTCGACTCACCTGTCATGTAGAAGTCCCGACGGTTGGCGACACCGAGTTGATTGAGGTTGGGCACACGCTCGATGTCAGAGCCGTCGAAACCACGAATGGTGGCGCGTCCTCCCAAGACAAAGGATTCTTCATACGGCACGCCGCTGGGTGTGCGCTCGGAGAGGTTACGTAGATAACCGACGCGAACGGCGTTTGCGAATACCCAACGTGGATCTTGGCGCCAAAGCCGTGTGTAAAGCGCCGTCGAAGCCGTCGCTTTGACGAATTTGATGCTTTGGCTGATGTCTTCAGAGCTTCCGATGTTGGGATCTGAGTACTCAGCACCGATCGAGCTGTAACTTCCCTTGGTTGGGTTGAAAATGTTGTCACGCCAATCGAACTCAAAGAGAGGGCCGACCTTCGCAATGTTTTGCGTTCTTTTGATGTCGTAGGAGCGTCGGTCGAACTGCGTGAGACTCGAAAAGTCGTAGGCTGTGAAAGTGAGTTTGATATTCTTAGTGAAGTCCTTGTCGATTAAAAGACCCAGAGCGTTCTTTTCCTGAATGATCGTCCGATCGCGGTCATCGAATTCGAAAAACTTGAGCTCACGAACAAGATTGAGACGACCGCGGTTGCGATCGCCGAAGATGTAGGGCTCCGTGTAACCGAGTGTGATCTTGTGTTCGAGATAAGAGATCTTGGGATCCGTCGAGTAGCTGGGGTCAATGCGAGCGCTGACGGATCTGCCCGTGCCATAGAGGTTTCGATAGACGAATCCGGCGTAGCCACGAAAGATGAGATCGCGATCCTGAACAACCCCGACACCCGCGGTGAAGAGTCCGGGATCTCGCTCCTCGACGCGAATGACTAATGTCCGCTCCGCAATCCGTGTACCTTCTTCGCTCGTGCGGACTTCGACTTTACTGAAGAGGCCGAGGCGAGTGAGGTTATAGCGAATCTCTTCAGCCGCCTCGGGCGTGAAGATGTCGCCGGGCTGAACCTCAATCTCGCGAAGAATCACGTAGTCTTGGGTAAAGTCATTGCCCTCGAGCACGATGTTGGAGATGACGACGCGCGGACCTTCGTAGATTTGAAAGTCCACGGTCGCTTGCGTACTCGTGTCGTTGTAGGTCACGAGCGAGTCAGGGCTACGCTCGTTGGTAATCTGCATCTCGAGGTAGCCCTGCGATTGATAGAACTGTTTGAGTCGTTCGATGGACTCCAGCAAATCGGAGTTGAGCAGAGCTTGGCCAGCTTTGAGTGGCAGGAGGTTCGCCAGTTGCACCCGTGAGAAGGCTTCCGCGCCTTCGAATTTGACCTGACGAACAATCGTCAGCGGGCCTTCGTCGATGTTGAGAATCACCGAAGCCTGCGAGCCGCGGCTCTTGCGCCCTTCGCGTTCGGCTTGGCGATCTTGAGCGGTCTTGTTGAATTCTGTTCGCCAGTTTTTAACTTTGGCGCGATGGAAACCTTGGAATTGAAGCTCACGCTCGAGTTGTTTTATTCCCTCTTCGATATCGGCCTTGTTGTAATAGCCCTGTCCGATCAGATCGGAAGAGGAGGATCTTACCCAATTGGCATAGTAGGACCCGGGTCGAGAGATGTTCCCGGTGATCTCGATATTCCGAATTCGAACTCTTGGGCCTTCCTCAACAATGAATTTGATTTCGTGAAGCCAATTCTCCGCGACCACCCGGTCTTCCGTCTTAACTTCCACATGAGCATAGCCTGCGTTTCGGTAGTGTCGGCGAAGCTTCTCGGCGAGCTCGGGGGCAGGAGTCGAAACCGATCCGCCCAGCTGTTCGAGATTGAGATTGCGGATGAGCGACGATGCAGAAAAGGCCGAAAGACCTTCAAACAGGAACTGATATCGCCAAGGGCTCTCCACGGTAAATGACATACGAAACTGACTTTTGTCCGTTTGCTCTTGGCCTTGCTGCATTTGCTGGAGCTGTGGTTCCAGGAGCTGTGCGGTGAGATACCGCTGCTCGCGAAGGTAGCGGACAACGTCGAGACGAATGTTCTCGCGCTCGTCGCGAGTCAAAGCTTGGCCTCGGAATCGTCGGGCATAGTTGGTGAGGCGTTGTTTCAATTCGGTATTCGCCGTTTCAAAGACAACTGATGAAATCCGAATGGGTGAGCCCTCACGGATCCGAACCTCAACGGAGACTTCGGTGTCCGTGAAGCGAGGAAAATCCACCTCGAACTCCGCGTTGACGTAGCCCCGATTGGTGTACTCGGTCTTCAGGGCATCTCGTCCGTCCAAGACCTCTTTGCGTTCGAAAGCTTGGCCTTCATTGATCTTGAGAAAGCGTCGGACCTCGGCTTCTGGTATCGCACGTGCGCCTTGGATCTTGATCTCGACGATTTTGCGAAGTTCGGTGGCCACCAAAAGAAGGTGGGGGCCGTCTTCGGTATTCTGCCGGCGAATGACGTCAATATTCGAAAAGCGTTTGGTTTGCATGAGGTATCGAACCAGCTCGTCGATCTCCGCAAGCGTCACTTCGCGCTGAAAGAAATGGGGAAACTTCTTTTGCAGCTCTTTGCCTTCCTTGGGGGAGACACCGTTGAACTTCATGTAATGCTTGGGTGTCGATTGGGTCACGGACTGTGCGATCGCGATGTCAGTCGAAAAAAGAAGCGCTAAAATACACAGAGCAAGACAATGCACGGCCAAAACTGGATGCGACGTCGCTGTCTTCGACGAGATCGTCGCGACAAGCTCATGGAAGAATTTGAGACTCACGCTCCGCCTTTGCATCGTCACCTATTTGAATTCAAACTTATACTCAAAGTCCAAGCCCAAGCGATCTTGGTTTCGAGCGTTTTGCCCACCTTGCTCAGCTTGTTCGTTAAATTCATTTCCTTGCCAACTGCCGACCACGGACACGCGATCGGTCAGCCTATAGTTGAGCTTGGCATCGGTCTCTTGTCGCTTTCCGAAACTTCGGGTGCCCGAAACCGACAACCGCTGATTGATCCGTTTGGCGGCTGTGAATTTGGGAGCACACTCGTTATTTTCGTCACAACCATGGGAAAGCTGGACATCCAAACCGAACTGCCGCCCAATTCCACCTGTGATCGGGTTGATTACGCCCGTGATCGCCGCCTGACCCAAATTACTCGCGCCGGCTGTGCCTTCTTGCGTTGTCCCGACGGCGAGAAGGGCGATCAAGTCTCGCTCGGGGAGAGGCGGAACGCTTTGGAACTGAATCTCCGGCTTCTGTGCTGTGCCCTGGACAAGAAGAGCGACGTCGTATTCGGCAACTCGAGTGCGCGCCTGAACGTTGAGAAGGGGATTGATCTCTTCGGTACCTTGAAAATCAAGCACAGCATTGGTGACGTCAAAAATGTTTTTCTGAAAGATAACTTTAGTTTCAGGGAGAGTGCGGACTTCACCTCGAATGATGGGTTTGGTGGGATCGCCCGTGACCTGCAGTTTGGCTGAAGCTTGTCCTTCGATCTGCGAGGTTTTGAGAGGCAGGCCGGCCTTTGTCTCGATATTCAGATCGACGATGATGGGAGATGTACTGTCTTCGCGAAGAAACTTGGGTAGATACTGTTCACGACGAGCCCGGACTTCCGCAGCGGTTTTGCCGCCTGACATTTCCAGAGAGAAAAGTCCGTTATAGATTTCGTAATTGCCTTTTAACAGGAAAGGAAACCAATTGCCGGTGAAGCTGAACTCACCTGAGCCGGTCGTACGAATGTCTTGAGGAACATTGAGCGTGATCCGATCAAAGTTTCCGACCACATTGACGGGTAAGTCGCGGGGACCTCGAAATACCACTTCTCCCGCGCCACTCAATCGACCCGAAGCGAAGTCGGATTTGATGGAATTGATCTGCATGCTGCGCTGATTGAAGTTCACATCCGCCCGAATATTCTCAAAGGGATGCGGGAAGGCTGGGAACTTGATGAAGCCTCTTTCAACATAGGCTGTTCCGATAATGGTCCCGCGATCAGGCCCTGCTTTGATGGAAACTTTGCTCGAAAAGAGTCCGCGAAGCTCTTCGAAAAAGGGAGTCAGAATCGAAAAGAGGGAGAGATCCACCTTCGTTTGCACGTCGATGTCCAATTTCGTGTCACGGTTAGAGCCAGGTCGGTTTTCAATTTTGACGAAAGTTTCTTCGCCCTTGAGCTCAAAGCTTTGGATATCGAAGTTTCCATCACGGATTTGAGCGCGGATCGGCTCTTCATTTGCAATGTTGATAGGTCCTCGGCTGAGTCTCAATTTCTTGAGATCAACTTTTCCTGTCGAACTCCAAAGTCCGCCGCGAGGAGCTTGTAAATCAATGACGCCAGTCAACTCAGCTTCAAAATCCTTGCGCGAGGCGGGACCAGCAAGAGCGGCAAAGATCGGTGCAAAGTTCCACTCATTGGCGCGAAGTTTGAGAAGTAAGGGAGCTTCGGGCTCGAAAGGCCAAATGAAATCTCCGGCCAGGACATCTCCGAGGAGCTGTCCTGAGCCTTCGATTCGGTTTCGTGCGAAGCGAAGGTCAAATGCCGAATCTGGTACGCTGGCTTCGGCGATGGCCGTCTTGGTCAGTCGAGCCCGCATGAGTGCGTCCGGAGCGAGCACGGGTCCCTTCAAATCCATTTCGAAATTGAGCTGGCCGCTCATTCCAAAACCTGAGTTTGCAATGGTGTTGGTGTTTTCCAGGCGGATGTCTCGACCGCGAACCTGAGTTTCAATCTCGCCGTTAGGATGCCCTTGCCCTGTCAGAGTGATCTCCGCATCGCCATGCTTGAAAAGGACACGCTCTGTGCGAACTTCGCCGTCCTTGGACTTCAAGTCGAAATGAAAAACGTCGAAGGACTCACCGGCGACACTGCCTTTGAACAGCGATGACTTCAGATCATACGTCAATTTACCCAAGGCCATTGGACCCGTGGCGCGAACGGTCGCTTGGCCCGAACCGGTGAATTGGATCGGGACCTGGGCTTTGCGCGAAAGCGCCTTGAGAAGATCCTTGGCATCAATGAAGGGGAAGCGGGCCGCGACGGAGATTCGTGATTGATCCAGATCGACTTTAATGTCTCCTGAATATCGCGACGTGCTGAGATAGCCTTGCATATTGAGGAAGTTCAAGATTCCTGACTTGTAGGAAACCTCAGCACTTGGAGAGCCCAGCCAGAAGTCCTCAAACCACAAATCCTGTCCCTCGGCTTGAAAAGAGAATTCTGCGGCCTTCGATGAGCCCGATGTCTTGCCGCGAACCTTTTGTAAAGCGCCTTCGAGTTTGAGGCCGCTGAGCGAAGCGACGTCTCTGAACTCGAGTTGTTCGGCTTCGTAACGAATATCGAATCCTGTGAGGTAGCCCACTTCACCTTGCGCCATACCTTTGGAGTTCGGCATCGCCATCAATGTTTTAAAGCGCATTTGATCGAGATCGAAAGTGGCTTCGCCCTGAAGATCAAAGCGAGGCAGGGCCACAATCGCGTCTGCAACTTGGGGACCTGATTTTAGGTCATTGCGGACGATGATCTCGCTGAGTCGAAGCTCTCCACCACAGCGAAGTAGAAATTGGGGGCTGAGCTCCGCCTCGCAGGGGGCATCGACAGCTGCGGTTGTCCAAACGGGAATACGACCGAGACTCGGCGACAGCGCAAAGAACTCGTGAAGATTAAGCTGCCCACTCATGCGGCCGATTTGGAGGACGATTTTGCGCTCGGTCTTTTCGGTTGAGATCGCGCTCACGGAAGACGTTGGATCTGAGGTCGGAGGAGAAAGGCTCGCTGAGGGCGCCTCGCCGATTTTGAGATCTTCGAACTGTAGTTTTTTTGCTGGCGAATCGACTTTTACCTTCGGAAAGCGCAACAATCGGCCATCCCATTTGCCGATGCCGCTCACGCGATCGAGCAATAGGCCCTCAACGATGTAGCCTTCTGTGCTCACGTCGGCCTCGGCGGTCCAGCTCGGTTCGGGAGTCGACTCCGTGTTGGATGGCGATTTTGGCGGCGAAGCCCTGGAGGGTGACTTGAGTAAGGCTTTGGTTTTGAGCTTCAATTTGCCCGACATCGGTGGATTTTTGGCAGCCCATGTCTGATTTTTGATGAGCCACTCGTTCATCGAGCGCACATCGACCTGGGCGTTGAGTTCCATGCGGCCGTTCTTAAAGCGCAGGGCTTCAGTGTTGCCGACCAGCTCGCCTTGTAGTTCTAATTCGGTGCCGCCTCGTTGCAACTGAAGTTGGTCAACTTCGATCCGGTCCGGAGTCAGAGTCAGGTCCAGCCGAGGCGACAAACGAATTGAGAATTCGGGCGTGGCTCGCGTGGCACGACGTGAAATCAAAAGTGAGTCGAGGTTCGCTTCAATTTGAAGTTTACGCCGCGATCGTTGCGAACTCAGTTGCAGTTGATCAAGGCTCAGTTGCCAGCCGCCCTGGGGAAGTCGAATTTTCGCACTCACGTTCTCAATTTCAAGTTCATCAATTGGAACGGCGTCGAGAGCATGAAACAAACCCTCAAGTGGCGGCCCGCCTGAAGATGTGCGTTGAGGTAATCCGAGCTCGAGCTGGGTGCCCGCGACCCGTACGTGATTGAGGGCCACCTCGCCCGAAATCACGGCCAAGAATGAGAGATCAGCGGAAACTTCTTCGATCTGGAGAGGTGAAAGCTGGAAGGGGGCGTCGGGCTTCGGCAGGATGCGGGTGTCATAGAAGCTTGCGCCCAAAGGAAAAAGTCGAAAACTGACCGTGCCGGGAATGATTCGAACAGGAAGGTGCTCTTGGCTAATGCGATCGATGGTCACAAGCAGCCAGCTGCGCATCTTCGGGAGAGTTTGGGCGACAATCGTGCCGAGAACAAAAGAAATACTTGCGACGAGCACGGAAAGAATGATCAGCCGGCGCTGGCGTCCACGACGGGATGCGGAGGGCGGGGACGGTGCTTGTAGGGATGGCGTCGGTTGATCGCTCATGGGGCCTCAGTCTGCCACTGGAGAAGAAGTGAGTTAGCCAATCGATAACCGGGTCGCACCTTTACAATTCCTCGCATGAGTTCGATCGCGGTGACGGTTTCTTTAAGCCCCCAAAGTGCCTGAGCTCTCGCGTACGTCAGAGCAAATGTCGCATCAGGTTGACCAAAAAGTTTACTTTCCAAAACTTGCACTTCTGCGAGCGCGCCAGCGTATTGCTTTGCGAGTAACAAAGCCTCCAGTCTAAGCCAAAGCAATCGATAACGCGGCGACGAGATCTGCCGATGTTGATCAAGTAGATCGGCTGCGGCCGCGGGCAAGTCCATGTTGATCAGCAGCATGGCAAGATCGTAGACCAGCGTTTCCTGGGGGGAAGTTGAGGCGCGCTTTTGAACTTGCGCGATGAGCGCTTGAGCTTCGGGTTTGAGATCCATGGGAAGCTCCAGTGCTTTTAATTCTAACTCCTCTCGAGGTGGCGTGTGCGAGAGCGCAGCGTCGATGACGTCTTGAGCCTCGCGAAAAGCTAAGGCATTCTTCTCGCGACGAACTTCCGGGTCGTCGGGATCGAGAAGGTGCAATTCTTCGAGAACTTTTCGCTCTTGTTGAAGGAGGCGATTAACGCGTGCGTATTCTAAGCGGCGTCGTAAGTCTTGGCGACGCTCGTCGAGCTCTTCTCTTAAGCGAGCCAGGCGTGTTTGCCGGTGCTGAGCGACTTGAGGCTTCACATGATCTAGAGCACGTGAATCGCTGAGATCGTCCAGGCCTCCTTCAAATCGGCGAGCGCCTTCAAAGAGCGCGTCGATCTCGAAACTTTCTAACGCCACGCCCATTTGCGCGAGACATTCAACGAATTCACCCCACGGCACAGGCGCATCTTCGCCGAGGCGCGCGCGAATTTGGGTAAGAAGTGTGGGGTAGAGCTGAGCGTTGATGAGAAAGCGTGTGAAGGCGCGAACGTCTTCGGGGGAAAGTATGTTGCGTTCCCAACGACGCAGCAGCAAGTCAGCGACGAGGCTGACCTCGCCGGAATCGGCGAGTAGGCTTTGAATTTCAGTTTCGAGCTGGGAACTCATCTCTATAAATAATACGGTCCCGGGCGACGCCGAGCTATGAATGCGAGCGGGAACTCGGACTTCGGGTGAGTCCAGCTCAAACGCGTTTGGCGGTCCTTTTTCAAAAGCCCGAGCCGTCAAGGATCCACGCCCAAAGGGGGGGGCGATTGAGATTACAGCTCGACCTTCGTCGAAAAGTAGTCTCCTCGGAATGGAGTTAGAACTGAATGACGACCCCAGAGAGGTGAGGCTGCGATCTCCGTAAATGATCGGGCCCTTTTTCGGCTCGTTCGCCCACACGGATAGACCTCTCGTCTGTCCGTGTGTGTTTGGATCTTCGACGAAATTAGGGTTCGTCTTGAATGATTCCTTCGTCCTCGGCGGCCTCGAGGCGAGGGTCGAGATCACAGGTGGTCTTCAAAGCCTTCAGAGATAAGTCCAAATTGACCTGTCGAGCTTCAATGTCGGTACGGCAAACGGTGTCCACCTCATCCACAGGGTCACCGAAGTCGAAGTCTTGGCTGTAATAGAAGGCTTCGCTGACAATCGTCGCCATCCAAACGCCAGGGCTCATCTCGACGATGTTTTCCAGACGTGGCTTTTGAATCTCGCCACTGAGGCCTCCGGCAATTTCATTGTCGCTGTAATCGAGAAATTTCTCAGCTTCACTTTGTGCGAGGCGAATCATTTCGGGAGAGAGTTCAAGACCTGTCGCGTGACCGATGGAAGGTGTCGTCAATGCGAGCGTTGTGAGAGCCAAGGCGAGGAGGAGCTTTGGGGTCTTTACGGAAATTTGCGGAGCTGTGCTTTGAGCAAATCGAGTCAGGCCGTTCATCGCGATCACCTCGGGTTAGGGTTGCGACAGAGCTGGTAGCTCAATCGAGCGAGTCACACAAGTCAGAGTTTGATGAGGGCTCTTGCAACAGATCTAACACTGACCCCAACAAGCCAAGAGTTGCGGGCGAGTCCTGATTCGCCGCAAATGAGTTGCCAATGACCTGCCGCTGACGTGCCAGCGAGGTGCCGACGAGGTGGCCAGTGAGGATTTTAAGGAAAGGATTTTGAGAAAGGACGTGTGGAGTCTGACTCATTAACCGGCTCTCCAGCTGGTGGAGGGGGCGGGCTGTCGGCTCGCCCCTATTCAAAGCGAGCCGTGTTGCGTGCGCTGAATGGCGACGCGGCTCACTTGTTCACGCGTTCGACATACTCGCCGGTTCGCGTATCGACGCGCAGGAGATCGCCTTCGCTGATGTGCATCGGCACATGTACGACGTACCCGGTCTCCAAGGTTGCGGGTTTTGTTGCACCCGTCACGGTGTTGCCTTTGAAGTTTGGGTCTGTCTTTGCGACCTTGAGATTGACCGCGTTCGGAACGTCGACGCCGATGGCTTTGCCGTTAAAGAACACAATCACGCAGTCCAGATTTTCGATGAGATAGTTTTTGGCTTCGCCGACATCCTCGTCGTTGAGCGAGATCTGCTCATAGTTCGTTTGATTCATGAACGCATAGCCATTGTCGTCTTTGTAGAGGAACTGCATGTCCTGAGTGGATATATCGGGGACTTCGAACTTTTCGCCCTGTTTGAAGGTCCACTCTCGGTTCTGACCGGTCAGAAGATTTCGAGCTTTGCAGCGTGTGAACTGGTTACCTTTGCCGGGCTTCACGTGTTGGAAGTCGGTGATGACGAAGGGTTGACCTTCGACCATAATCTTCATGCCTTTTTTGAAATCTGAAAGCTGATACATGCGTCCCCCAATAAATCGGCGCAGTCCCAATTGCGTAGACTTGGGTTTCGCAATTTCTACGCGTGAGGTCAACCCTCGGCTCGAGGCCTTCGCGTGCGCTCCTGAATGCGTTTCAGCAGCAACTCGAGCCGCTCGCGCTTCTTCTCCTGAGCGGTTCGTCGAACACGCATCGCACCCGCGAGTTCGGCTTCGCTCAAATGCAGGCGTTGCGCCAGCATGCGCAGTCGACGATCCAATTCGTCATGAGGTCCGAGCAGACGTCGAGCCCGACGCAGTCGATCAAAGGCGGCCTGTAGGTCATTGCGGATGGTTAAGGCATCCGCCATAGACAAAGTGCGATGCAGCTCGCGCTCAAAAAGTTCGGGATCCAGTTCCTCGTGGTCGTCCGACGCGCGAAGCGGTGCCTCTTCGGCGGCTTCAAAAACCTCGTCTTCGAACTCGTCGGCCGACAAAAACTCCCATTTGCGGACCACCTGTTGGGCTCGCTCGTGTTGGGGGTTGAGCAGCAGCACCATTTTGTAGGCCTGCAAGGCCTCGCGAGGCCGGCGGAGTTGCAAAAACACATCACCCAGGAGTTGAAAGGCGAGCAAGTTGTCAGGAGAAAGCTCGCCGGCTGAGATGAGCTGATCGCGTGCGTCTTCAAGGGCGCCTTGATCGATCAAGACGCGAGCGAAAGCAATTCGGCCGGCCGCGAAGTTGGGGTGAAGGCGCACCCCTCGGCTCGCAACCTCGAAAGCTTGTGGCAAGAGTCCTAGGCGCCGATACGCTTCGGCTAAGGGGGCAAAGACCTTTGATCCGGGATTGCGCTGGTAATCGAGTTGGCAGCGTTCGATGAAGTCGCTGGTGGGCAGTGGTCCGAGATGCCCGGTTTGTGAGGCATGAGGTCGCGTGTTGGGGCCGGCCGCAGACTCAGGGCGAGAGGATGACTGTTTTTTAGGCGAGTTCGGAGGCGAGTCGACCATGTTTCATAGTGTCGCACCGCGCCCTCAATCGGACAAGGTCTTGCCGCTCAACGGCGGGCTGGCTTTGATGAGGGCATGGTAGCGCCTCTTGTTCTCTTAGGTATTGATCCCGGCACACGCGTCATGGGTGCGGGTTGGTTAATTTGCGACAGCGAACGACCGGAACAAATTCTCGGTTTGGGTTGGACGACTCTGGAGCCGAGGCGTCGCGCGGAGCTTCCGCAACGACTCAGCTTTTTGCATACCGAGTTGCGGGCCTTGATCGAAGAGCTCAAGCCTTCGCAGGTGATTGTGGAGCGCGTGTTTTTGGGTAAGAACGTGGAATCCGCTTTCACCTTGGGCTTGTCGCGCGGAGTGGTTTTGGCGGCTCTGGGTGAGCACGGCGCGGAGTTTCGTGAAGAGGCCACACGCACGGTGAAAAAATCCGTCACCGGCAATGGCGGGGCGGAGAAGGAAGAAGTCCGCGCACGTTTGGTGCAACTGCTCGGGCTTCACGAACAAGCGCGAGATTTGCCCCTAGACGCGAGCGATGCACTGGCCCTCGCGTATCACGCTTGGCGACTGGTTTGTATCGAAGTCCGCTTGCGTGGATCTGCAAAGCGCGAGCCCTCGAGGCGTGAATTGTCGCGCGAGCTACCGGGCGAGCTACCGGGCGAGTTTCCGGGCGAGTTGCCAACAACGGCCGAAAACATTGCGGCTCGCTCGCCGCGCGCTCGAAAAGAAGGTTGGGGAGAAGCCACATGATTGGACGACTGCGCGGACGAGTGGAAGAGATGGATTTAGAGACCTGCCTCATCGATGTGGGTGGGGTGATGTACGAACTCACCTGTCCGGCTTCGACTCTCGGAGACTTACAGGTGGGAGCTGAGGTGGTCGTCGATGTGCACACGCATGTTCGCGAAGATCAGCTGACGCTGTTTGGTTTCTCGTCGCGCGTAGAAAAGACCATGTTCTTGGCGCTTTTGGGAGTGAATGGCGTCGGGCCAAAAATGGCGGTGAAGATCCTGTCTGGGGCGCCTTTGGGTGAGATTGCTCGTTGGATTGAAATGGGCGACGTGAAGTCGCTTTCAGGTTTGCCAAAGGTTGGCAAAAAGACGGCCGAGCAGTTGATTGTGTCATTGAAAGGCAAGCTGGGCGATTGGGCCACGGGCTCGGTCCGCATGGGGCAAGCTCGAGCCGTTGGGGCGACGGCGATGCCGCTCAAGGGCCAGGATGAAATTGCCTCGGCTCTTTCAAATTTGGGTTTTCGTGGACCGGAGCTTGAACGCGTGATGCAGCAGCTTTCGCCGGATGTCAGTTTTGAGGACGGTGTGCGCGAAGCACTCCGCCTCCTCGGAGGTGCGCGATGAGTTTAGAATCGCCAAAGACCAGTTCGAAGTCGTCGGCCCGTGCGCGTGTGGATCTTCAGCGTGCGCCGGTCTTGAGTGCTGAGGTTGCGAGCTCGGGCGAGCGCACCTGGGAAAATCAACTCCGGCCGCATCGATTTGACGAGTTCCCTGGACAGCATCGGGTGAAAGAGAAGTTGCTCCTCTTCGTGCAGGCGGCTCTCAAGCGAGGCGAGCCTTTGGATCATGTCTTGCTCAGTGGCCCTCCCGGCTTAGGTAAGACGACGCTGGCTCACATCATCGCCGAAGCGATGGGGGTGGAATGCAAAACCACTTCAGGCCCAGCCCTCGATCGCAAAGGCGAGTTGGCCGCGATTCTCACGGGGCTTCGTCCTGGCAGTGTTTTGTTCATCGATGAAATTCATCGACTCAATCGCTCGATCGAGGAGTATTTGTATTCGGCGATGGAAGATTTCTACATTGATATCGTGAGCGGCGAAGGTCTCGGTGCACGATCGATGAAGTTTCAGCTCGCACCGTTCACGCTCATTGGCGCCACGACGCGGGCAGGTTTGGTGAATGGACCTCTTCGCGATCGCTTTGGAATCGTCGAGCGACTGCAGTTCTATCAAAAGCAGGATCTGGTCGAGATCCTTCTTCGATCGGGTCGTATTCTCGGATTACAGATGACGCCTGAGGGAGCCTTTGAAATTGCTCGGCGTTGTCGAGGTACACCGCGAATCGCCAATCGCCTTTTGAAGCGCGTCCGTGATTTTGCGGAAGTTCGGGGTCGCGGTGTCATCGATGAGGCCGCGGCTCGGGCTGCTCTGGATCTGTTGGAAGTCGACGAGCTGGGTTTAGATGATATGGATCGCCGACTGCTCAGCATGATTTGTGATAAATTCGCCGGCGGTCCGGTTGGCATCGAGACTTTGTCCTCGGCCCTTGCTGAAGAGGTCGACACTTTGGAAGAAGTCTATGAGCCCTTCTTGCTTCAGGAAGGCTTGTTGCAAAAGACACCGCGAGGCCGAGTGATCACCGAGTCGGCTCGAGCGCATATTGAAAAGCTACAGTTAGAAAGCTAAGACGGCGTCTGACGGGACGACTCACTGGTCGGCTCACTGGCTGGCTTCTATGGCCGGCTACTGTGGCCGGCTTCTGGGCAAAATCAGCAAGATATTCAATGCAACATATGCAAGATCTGACGACGCGTCTTCGCACGCCAAACTTCGAATACGAGACCGCAATTTCGCGTGTCGATTTGGGCGGCCTTTCGCTTGAGATCGAACACTTGGCTGATATCGACAAAACGATCGATCAACTTTTCGAGCACTACCTCGCGCAGGGAAAGAAGGATCTCTTTGAAGAGATGTGTCCATATTTCGGGATCATCTGGCCTGCCGCGCGAGTGTTAGCTCAGGTTGTGGCCGAGAGAGAGACCAGCTGGCGGAACGAGTGGGGTGAGCGGCCCCGTGTCCTCGAGTTGGGTTGTGGCCTGGCTTTGCCTTCCTTGGTGCTCGCTGCGCGCGGTTGGTCCGTCGTCGCCCGCGATCTGCACCCAGATGTTGAATACTTTTTGGCGCGTAATCGTTCGAGGTTGCCCGGCGTAGATCTCGTCTTTGAGCGGGCGGATTGGCAAGAGCCTCGCCAGGAGGCGTGGCATTTGGTGCTCGCCAGTGATGTCCTCTACGATCGATCTCAACCCGCCAGCCTGGCTCGCTATCTGGCGACTTCCCTGAAAGGGACTTTGGTTGACTCGAGAGCTGGTCATGAGCCTCACCCAGAGCCGGGTGCTGCGATGCGGGCCTTGGTATGTGATCCGGGCCGAGGCTACCTCGATGAGTTTATCTCTCGATGTCGAGATTTGGGTTTGAGCGTTTCTTCAGAAGGTCTTTTTGGCTGCCGGATTCTCGAACTCAGGTCGGCTTGAAGATCGCGCCGAATGCGAGTCTTTGACGCGACCGCCGCGAGACCGCCACCGATTCAATCCGCCTCAAAGACCCGGGCCTCTTGCAAAGAACTCTCAACGCTGTCGGCAACAGCCTTGTAGCCCAATTCGTTCAAGTGATCGTCATAAGGTCCATAGTTCTTGGTAAAGACAAGTTCGTGCGAGCGCCCACGGATTTCCCTTTGGAGAAATGGTAGGGGATTGATGGCGACGACGCCTTCTCGTTCGGCAACTTGTCGAACGAGATCGTTGATCCTGAGGTCTTCGCGAAAACCTGCGCGGTGGGGATGGTACAATTGCAGGAAAGGCTTCGCGCCGGCTGCACGAGAAATTTGAATCATGCGCGTGAGTCCGCTCGTCACACTCTTGGAAATCCAGTCCTGATCAAAACGCAGTGTTTTGGCGAACTGCGGGACGAGTTGGTGCAAGCGAGCCTCAACGGCCTTGGCGCTCTCCTGAGACCGTTCTTTTGCGGCGATTTCTCTAAATTGCTGGGCTGAACCCATCGAAGCCGAATAAGGATTGGATTCAATCAATCGCAGTTGACGTTTTCGGTAGTCGTTTGAAGGGTCAGATGTTGGTAAGAGATAGTCCCACGGCTGCTTGAACCTGGGGTCAGCCACCCGAGGTCCGAATTGCAAAAGCGTCGTGCTGTGAATTTCATCGACGATGCGCTGAAACTGCACCTGCACCTGATCTCGACTCAAACCGGGAGGCACTCTCCGATCGATCAGCCATGTGAGGAGATCGCCGTCACGAAACGGATAAGTTGAAAATTCAAAGGCCCACCGCTGCCAGTAGAGAAACTCCTGAATTCGACCCAACTCGCCCGTCTTCCTTCGAGCATACTCGATCAGCGCCTTGGCCATGAGTGGCGAGGGCTTCTTCGGTTCGGGCGGATTGAGGAGATGCCGATTGATCAAATCACTCAACGACTCGGTTGAAATCGGGGAGCGCGTGATCTGATGGAAGATGTAGGAGGAGGCCACGAGAGAATGTCCGGGCTCTCGCTCGAGGCCCAACGAGAGATCCAACTCGATTTGTCGATTTAAGTTGGGCCCGAAACGTGTCGGGTCTGTCGGACCCACTTCAATTAATCCGGCCCAGGCCATCGCCCGCTCCGCTTGATCAAGATCCAAGCCGAAGGGCGGATCATACTCGTTCCGACCGATGGCCGAGTCGATCCCGACTCCATTCCAGAGAAGCGAAAGAAAATTGAGAGAGCGAAAAGTTTGCCGGGGATCCCAGCGCGGGGCTTCCCCCTGCTGGTGAAGCCCAACCGGGTTATAGAAATTCGGGTCGCCGGCCCAAACCAAAATGATTTGCGGCGAGTAGGTTTGCAGCCAGACGGGAAGTTCATTGAGAATCTGAGCGGTGTTCCAACCGCCAAACCCCATATTGATCACCTGGACACTTCGTCCTCGGGCTCGCAACTGCCGTTCGAGTTGAGCAGGAAAGCTTTCTGACTCAGGTGCGCCCACGCCCATTGTGTGGCTATGGCCGATACAGAGAATTCTCCAGCGGACCGTCGGATCAATGTGCACGTGGCGTTGCGCCCGACCTTTTTGGCCTGACCAACGAACGAAAATCTCTAAGCCAAGAAAAACCACAACACAGCCGAGAAGGGCGGCCAGTATTGGCCCGCTGAGCCTCCGCATCCATGATTTGCGATTCATGAGTGGCTGTGTCGAAAATTGATTCATCAGCGGTGACCTAGGGTAGAGAGAAACAGAAGCCTCCACGAGCTTTAAGTCTTAGACGTGGTGTGACTCTTCGCGCGCGACTTCACTTTGAGCAAGAAGTTGAGGCGACGCAATCCCGATTTCAACGGCGAGGCCAGGCCCTTTGATTTTTATACGATCATGTCCGAATCTCAGCGAGGATCGTTACAGTTGTATTCGGTTTTGGTGAAGAAAGCGCGTTCGCCGGAGGCGTTTTGCATCGAGCACTTTTTGTAGTAAAAAACCGCATCATTCGCGGGGCGCACGGACTGGGGTTTGCCAACATAGAAAGTGTCGATGATTCCGTAGGCGGCGGGATGTCCTTGTCCACTGGCCTCGGGATCTGTGGACCAGCGCACACTCTCTTTCTCATCTTTTGAAGCACATGCCGCGAGGACCGACAGGGCGATGCCGAGGCCGCCGAGCAGCCGGCTGAAGCTGCCGAAGCGACCGAAACGCATGAGGCGCATGAGGCGCATGAGGCGCATGAGGCGCATGAGGCGCATGAGGCCTATAGAACACAAGTTGTGCCCGAAAACCTGCAGACGCAAGTTTGCCGTTTTCGCCCTGGATTCGTGAGTCATGGCCTTGTGAAGTTCAAAGCGAAGCATCTCCTCAATTGTCGGTGGAGGGGCGTTGAATTCCAATCGAACTAAAGTCGAGTGTCGCGGCATCAGGCGGGATTCGGCTCAGGGTGTGGGTCGTGGCCCACACTGGGCGTGGCCTGTGAGCCACAGCTGAAAGCAGCCGGGCTCAACCACGAGGCTTTTCTAGACACCCCCAGCGCATCTCATTAAGACTGAGGTCTATGTATCTTCAGCGCACAATTCGCCAAAGAGTCGCCGTGGATGGGATTGGTTTGCACACGGGAGAGCCGGCGCGAATTGTGTTTCGACCTGCGCCACCGGACACGGGAATCTTCGTGATGCGAAGTGATTTGCCGGGTACGCCCGCGATTCGAGTTCACGCCGAGAGTGTGAGTGCCACGTCACTTGCGACGACTCTCTCGGGCCCCGCATTCTCGGTGTCGACCGTCGAGCATTGTTTGTCGGCGTTGGCGGCCTACCGCATCGACAATCTTTATATCGAATTGAATGGTCCGGAGATTCCCATCGGCGATGGATCGGCGAAGACTTTTCTCGATGCACTCCTCTCCGTCGGCTTTGTGGAGCAAGAAGAGCCGCGGCGCTACCTCTACGTCACGGAGCCTGTGTTTTATGGCGAAGGTGAGAAGCACGCTTACGTGGTGCCTTACTCGGGTTTGCGCGTAACCTGCGTCATCGACTTCGCACATGGGGCGATCGGTAAGCAGCGCATTGATGTGGATATCAACGAAACCAGCTTTGCCCGCGAGATTGCTGGTGCGCGGACCTTTGGGTTTTTGAAGGATGTCGAGGCGATGCGCGCTCGGGGATTGGCACTTGGCGGGAGCTTGGACAATGCGATTGTCCTCGATGATTCAGGCGTTATGAATCCAGGCGGCTTACGGTTTGCGGACGAATTCGTGCGTCACAAAGTTTTGGATGCGCTGGGTGACTTAGTCACCTTGGGGCGCCCGCTTTTGGGGCATGTGGTCCTGCACAAAGCAGGGCATGATGTCATGAACAAGCTCGCGCGCAAGCTGCTGCAGTCCACAGATCGCTGGCGCGAGATGCAGCTCGGCGGCGAATATGCCTGGGCGGGGAAATACTAAACGGCGAGCTGGCGCACGGTGGCCCCCCCCCAATGTCATGCCTTCTGCCTGAGTCCAGAGCCTCCATCGACCCCCCACCGCTTCTTGGCATCCCGCTCGAGATGACGCAAGGCTTCGCCTTGTTTGAGTTTCAGCGTCGAGCGCGGCACTTGCCCCCACTTCAAGACTCTGCTCCAATCAGCCCGTTCAAACTCGCCGAGGGCGAGAAGGGAGATGGGGTGGGAAAACGCATCGTCATTGGTGTTCCGAAGGAAATTAAAATCTCAGAAAATCGCGTTGGCCTGACCGAAGCCGGTGTCAAACAACTCGTCAAAGAGGGACATACGCTGCTCGTCCAAAAGGATGCCGGTTTTGGCTCGCGCATCACCAACGAGCAATACGAAAAAGCTGGAGCGAAGATCGTGGATTCTGCGGCTGAGCTTTATTCGAAAGCCGATATGATCATGAAGGTGAAAGAGCCGCTCCCCGATGAGTACGAGCTGCTCCGCGAAAATCAAATTCTCTACACTTATCTCCATCTCGCAGCCGAGGCGAAGCTGACCAAGGTTCTTTGCGAACGCAAAGTGAAGTCGATCGCCTACGAAACGATTCAGCTCGACGACGGATCGCTGCCGCTTTTGACTCCCATGTCGGAAGTCGCGGGCCGAATGGCAACACAGATTGGCGCGTTTTATTTGCAAAAGGATCACGGCGGAAAAGGCATTTTGCTGGGCGGCGTGACGGGCGTGAATCGCGGTAAAGTCACGATCATTGGCGGTGGTGTCGTCGGTATCAATGCGGCCAAAATGGCGGTCGGTTTAGGTGCTGAGGTGACCATTTTGGATGTGAATCATAAGCGTCTCGAGTATCTCGATGACGTCTTCCAGGGCCGGTTGACGACTTTGCATTCGAACACACAGAACATCGAAAAGAGTGTCGTCGAGTCAGACCTTGTGGTCGGCGGTGTTTTGGTGACGGGCTGGAAGGCTCCGATTTTGGTGTCGAAAGACATGATCGAACGTATGCAGCCAGGATCGGTGGTGGTGGACGTTGCGGTTGATCAAGGCGGTTGCATTGAGACTTGCCGACCGACCTCACACCAAAACCCCACTTACGAGGTGAACGGAGTCATTCACTATTGCGTGCCGAACATGCCGGGTGTCGTGGCTCGTACTTCGACCTACGCCCTGACGAACGCGACATTCAAGTATGGCTCGATGATCGCCGCGATGGGAGTCGAAGATGCCGTCGCGAAAGATCGCGCTCTC
Source organism: Pseudobdellovibrionaceae bacterium (assembly GCA_947462815.1). Classification (GTDB taxonomy): domain Bacteria; phylum Bdellovibrionota; class Bdellovibrionia; order Bdellovibrionales; family JAMPXM01; genus UBA2339. Next base: position 17,780 of record CANHQR010000024.1, on the reverse strand, counting down.
TACAAAGGTCTCAACTGCTACGGCGGACATGTGACCTATGAACCGGTCGCGCGGTCCTTGGGTATGGATTTCAAGCCTTACTCGGCGAACTGATTTCGATCATCGGATGAGGGACAGCGAGCCTGTAGGTGAAAGCCTACAGGCTTTTCTTTTTGTGGGCCTTCAGCATCAGAAGCTCCAGCGGGGGCATGAGTTGCATGTCGAACATCGGAACTCTGAGATCGTAGGCGTGGCCGAGGCGGCGTGGCGATTGCGAGGAGGCTCAGCAACACCATGAGCCCGAGTTGGATGCGTGGACTTCGTCCCAGATTGGCGTTGCGAGCGGCAGATCTTTCTTGAATCATGACAAGGATCAAGATCGCACTCATTGCGATCGATAAGAGCGCCCACTCCAAACTCGATAACGTCTCTCTGGCCGAGGTGAGAGGTAAAGCCGATGCCAATAGCTGCAGTCCGTTTTGCGTCAGCGACCATATCGATTCCCAAGTCAATTGGATCCAATCGGCATGAACGAAGAGAGCAAGAAGCGCGAGCGGTAAGAGCAAGAGTCCCAAGAGCGGCGCCAAGACCAGATTGCTCATCGTTGCCAAAGGATGAGGGGCGCCCATCGAGGCGATCAGGGGCCAGGTGCCCCACCAGATCAGAGTTTGAATGAGTAAAGCCCAGACGAGTTGCGGCCCAAGTTTGAGGAGGGCGTCTCGAAGACGTTGTCGCCAAGTCGATGGGAGGCGCTTGATGGGACGAAGTTGTGGCCTCGGCCATGTGAGTACCCACGCACAAATGGCTGAGAGGCTCAGAGACATCAAGTCGCCGCGTGATTTCACCGTGGACAAGGCCAGCCAGAAAGCGGCCAATCCGCGCTGTGTGGAAGTCCAACCACGACGACGAAGAGGTTCACGAAGGGCCATCGCCAGGTAGGCTCGCCAAATCGGCGGGGCAAACTGATTCGCTATCATCATCGCACTCAGGGCCGTCCAACGGATGAGCGCCGTCAGCTTCGGGAAGCGATGTAAGAACCCGACCCATTTCATGACACTCATCAACACAAGATCGACGATGACGAGATGGCCGCCGCTGACGACTAAGAGGTGAACGAGCCCCAGTTGCTTCCACACTGCGGCGTCGACCGAACTCGACAGAGGCGCCCCGCAGATCAGCGATTGCAGGACATCGCGCGACAGAACTGCCGGAGCCAAGGAGAGGCATGTCTTGTGGAAGGGTTCTGACCACGATGCGGTGAAATTAGACAAAAACTGACTCGTGAGGAGAGTACATGCCGTTGCAAGAAGAGAAAATCGCCACATTCTTCAGGAGCCTTGCAAGCTTAGTTGGCTTGATCAGAAGCGAAGCGAAGCCCATCTAGTTTTGTCACTTTCTGTAAGGTCTCCGAATGTCGGATTTAAGACCTAAAACAAAGCTGCGGAGAAGGTGGTGAAACTGATGGAAATGCCAGTCATCACATATATTTATGTCGTGATGAAAGCTGCAGCAGAACGCTGAAACCCTTGTCTATCAACGGGTCTAAGGTCTTGGCGATGGAGTCGTCCACATTTGTTGTGGAAAACTCTGTCAAAGTAGGTCGAAGATGCGCCTGATTTTATAGCATGTTGATCCGAAGGCGCGGTCTGGCGGGTGGCAAAGCTTCGCTTCGGACTCGTACACATCGCGCAGATCTGTCGCGAAGGATTTGAAATCTTGGAGGAATTGTTATGGCCCTTCGTGATGGAACTGAGGACCGAGCTTTTCTCCTACGCCGAAGGTCGAGAACTGTTGGTTGAAAAAGCATCGCTCGAGGGCCGTGGGCGGGCCTACTATAGATTTGGGGCCCTCGTTCCCGGACGCTCACACGCGGCCTCGTGGGCAAGGAGTTTGATGATCCGCGGCTTTGGCCATGACATCGCCGTCACTGAACCTAGACCCTTGAAACGACTCGCTTTCAAGCGCATGCCGGAGTCGCTAAACTAAAGTGGCGGAGTTAGGGCGGGAGCGCGTCAGTCTTGGTGAAGTGGTCTTCGCGAAGATGACCGAGGTCGCAGCTCTCAATCGTACTGGAGAAAGGGGATGCACGGATGCGTCCACATTTTACGGCATGCACAGGGACGTCGCACGGGCCTCGATGTTTGCGGCCGCATGTTCCAACGGGGTCGCCGCGAAGAGTCCTCATGATCTTCGTGTTGTACATGATGTTCTTAAGTTCTTGTGCGCTCCGGCCGACCTCATCAAAAAGTTCGTCGTCGCGTGAGGAAGTCGTGAATTCCGGCCGTGCGACGCAAGGTGGTGCATCTCGAGCGACCTCTTCCCTAGCTGGAGCTCCAGCGGAAGTGCGCGTTCGTCAGCTCGAAAAACGACTGCGTGATACGCGTCGAAAGATGGAGAGTCTTTTCGATCAAAACCAGGTGCTTCGCAAAAAGGTGAAGAGTCTGGAAATCACCGGCCGCGGCGAGATCGAAGGTCCTGCGCCCTTGGATGCCTTCCCACCGTATCCGCAGGACCGAAGTGCCGACCCTCAGGCGCGACGTGCCTCCAGTGCCGGCCTGCATGCTTCGGCGACGATTCAGCCTATGGCCGCACCGCCGGCCGTCGTGATGGCTCCGGAAGTGGCTCATGAAGGTATGGACCCGGAGGCTGAGGCGGCGTGGGCGCAAATTCAGTCGGCCTCGAAACATCGTGAAGCGGCTGGAGCTGAAAATGTTCTCGAGGCATCTGAATTGGGCGCCTTAGATGCAGGTGACCGAGAACTTTATGAATCCGCCATCACCGCGATTCGACACAAACGGCTCGGAGATGCGGAACGAGTGGTACTCATGATGGAGCGCGGTTTCACGGACTCGCCAGAGCTCGACAATGCTTATCATCAGTTGGCCTTGGCCTGGCTCGACAAGGGCGAGGTCACGCGTGCGGAGTCTTTGTGGGACACGCTCTTGTTGAAGTGCCCCCAAGGTGACAAACGAGCGGCGGCACTGTTGGGCAAAGCCCTGCTGGCGAAGAATCGCAGTGCGGAAGAGGGACGAGCCTTGTTTCGTAAACTCGTCGCTACCTTTCCAGGAAGCCCCGAGGCCTACCGTGCGAGCCTCGAACTTGCGCTCATTGATCAGCAATTTGAATCGCAACTTCGTCCCACATCAAAGCGTGCTGCACATGCCGCTGAAACGTCGTCCACGGGCGCGAGCCGAGGTACACCATGAAGTCAAAGTCCGCGGGGTTTCCGGTTGGAATTGCCATCGTCCTCACGCTGATGATGAGCGCGCTGATCTCCATCCCATCGAGTTCGTTGTGGGCGCAGGATTTGGAAGACAATATTGATGCGGAGCTCGACGATGTCGCAGATCCGGGAACCGATACCAGCGGGGATACGTCAGTCGAAGACGCCGATCTTGAAATCACCGATGAGGGCGAAGAGTCGGGCGAACTGGAAAACGAACTGAATGCTGAGAGCAGCGAAGGGGATTTGGACGCCGAGCTCGCCAACGAGGAGGAGTCCAACGACGCGTCGACAACGTCCTCCGCGCAGCCCGAAGCGACGCGCCCACCTCAGGCGGAAGACGACCTTGAAACTGAATTGGACTCGGCTTCCAGCGAATCTTTGGCGCCTGGAACAGATGAGCCCAACAAGGACTTCGAAAAGCGCTTGGCCAAGATTTACGCCAACTCCGAGCCGGTGGAGGACACCAAGTGGACAGAGCTGATCGGCGAAAAAGCTTCGGAAGCTTACAAGGTGCGAAGCGGCGACACGCTTTGGGATCTTTCAAAAACTCTGTTTGCAGACGGATTTTACTGGTCGCGATTGTGGGCCGAAAACCCCAGCATTCGCAATCCTCACCAGATTTCGCGCGGACAAAAGCTGGTGTTCTTGGCGGGGACTATGGCTTCGGGGCCTCGAGTCTCTGTGACCAAAGTTGAGCCTGACGAGCTGACGGAAGAGTCCAAGCGAGCCTTCGAGCGCATCGATGAAGTTCCAGCGATTCGAGACGCCGAAGATGCCGAGAGCAGCGCACGTCGAGGTGGTCGCCAGCGAAATGATCGCGATGAAATTCGCGAACTCATCAATTCGCCGCCAACCTATCGCGAAGACTTCGAAGGACAGATCAGTCAGGCTGAGCTGGATGCGGGTGCTGTGATTGAAATGGATCAACTTTTGGCGAAGCCTCAGATCCCGCCGCCTGCCCAATCACCGCTGCCTGTGCTGCGCGATTTGCCACGGTCCTTCAAGCCGACGACACAAAAGTTGATCGATACGACGGTCAGCATCACGCAGCTCAAGGGCCAAGCCGAAACTGTGCCGCCCGCGATTGTACCGGGATATGAGGCCTTTGAAAACGAACCTGATCATGTCGCCACCATTGAAGAGGTTGAGGCTGGGGAATTAGTTGCGGGAATTGGTCAAAACGTTTTCATCAAATCCAAAGAGTCGTTGAATCCCGGCGATCGCTTGGCGACTTACTTCAAGCGCATGGCGGTGCGAGATAAAAGCGGAACGCGCATTGGCTGGGGCTACGAGTCCGGTGGCTACATCGAAGTGATGGACGTGCTCGATGAGTCGCAGGGTATGTACAGAGCCCAAGTGATCTTTGCCGCCGGCCCTGTGCGCGTGGGTAGTATCGTTCGCAACGAGAAGCCGAGGCGCGTGTCGTTGACCACGAACGGTCGACGCAACACCGGAGAGGTGCGCATTATCGGCGGCGAATTTGAAGATAACCGCCAGATGTTCGGCGATAGCGCCGTCGTGTTCCTCGAGAATCCTGGCAATGTAGATTTGCGCCCGGGAGATGTGATGTCCGTGCAAGCTCGTCGAGGGGAGCGCCGAAGCGAAACGAGTGTCCCCGACCTCACCCGTCCCATCGCACTGATTCGCGTGTTCTCCGTTCAGGGGGTTGTGGCCTCGGCTGTTGTGCTGAAGACCTTTGATGAGATTCGCACAGGTGATCGTACAGGGCCGCAGTTCCCGAGCGCTATGCCGGACTTCAAACTGCAGCCTCCACGCCTGAGTCAGGGTACTGGGCCCGGAGCTGGCGGCTAGCTGTCGGCAATTCCCGATTTTCGGATGGAGCGAGAGCCTGCGTAGGGCTCTCGCTTTTTTGAGGCCAGCGATACGATTTGCGTGATCGCCTTGGAGGCCAGTGGCCTTGAAAGGTGGCGCGGGTGCCCAGCGATCAACATGTCAATACAAGTGAGGAGAGCCGTTACGATCGCGTTTGCGATCGCGGTAGCGATTGCGAAAGAGAGCACGATCATTTTCGAGGCCCATTGCAACAGCGTCCGAGCTTGCGTGCAGGGCAGGTGTCTCAGGTGATCACAGTTCCTCCCGAGTGTTCGAAACCACCGCGAACGGAACGGCGCTGGGTGACTTGGTCGGATGCAGAGTTCCCTCGTCAACTCCAGCAGATGCTGCAGCCGCCGACCGCTCTCCGAGTCGAAGGTGGACTTCATGCCTTTGTATCGATGCCCTGTTTGGCGATCATCGGTACACGAGAGATTTCGCCGCCCTCTGAGGTTTGGATGCGTCGAGAACTGCATCGACTCAAGGGCCCTGTCATGATTGTGAGCGGGGGAGCGCGGGGCGTGGATGCACTTGCGCATCAAATCGCCTTGGAGCGAGGTTGGCCCACGGGCGTGCTCATGCCCTCAGGCTTAGATTGCCCGTATCCGGAACATTGGTCGCGCCACCGGTATACGGTGCTTCAAGGTGGAGGGTTTTTCATGAGCGAATTTCGCGATGATCAACCGATGCGAAAATCTCACTTTGCCGCTCGGAATCGATTGATCGCCGGGCTTGCGGATTTTGTTCTCCTCGTTGAGGCGAGACAGCGGAGCGGTTCGTCGATCACCACTTCGCATGCTCGAGAAAACGGCAGGGAGTTGGGTGCTTTGCCGTGGTCGCCCCTGGATCTTTGCGGTGAGCTCAACAACCAACTCATTGTCGATGGTGCGCATCTCATTCGGAGTGCTGAGGATTTATCGAATCTCCTGCACGCCGAGTTCGCTCGTCGCAGGCATGAGGTGAAGAGTTAGCAGTCCGCCGAATTAGGCCCAAGTTTTACGAGCCAGAAAAATGGCGGCGATCAAAAAGATGAAATTGGCCAGCCACATCGCGATTCCAGGAGGGAGCTGCTCTTGCCGAGCTAAGCTCTCGGCACTTACAGCCAAGGCCCAATAAACCACAATCACGCCAATGGAAACGACGGTGCCACCGCTTCGCGCGCCTCGACGATTCGTGCTTGTCCCGAGGGCTACGCCCAAAACTCCAAAAAGAAGGCAAGCTAAGCCGGTCGCAATCCGACGATGGTATTCTGTGAGAAACTCTACGCGTTGCTTGGGCTTCATGGGAAGTCCTTCAGCGTTGATCGACCTCTCGATTCGAGCTCGGAGCTCCTCTATACCCATCGAGGTTGGTGAGCTAAAATGATTCTGTTCGGCGACGGGATCGAAGAGTTGCAAGTCGTATGTGGAGAAATCGATTTTCGTGTGCCGGCCTTCACTGCCTCGATGGATAGAGCCGTTGATCAGGCGAAGCGATGCGGAGTGGCCCGGACGGTCGGGATCCTGTACCAGCTCACCCTCGCGTGCGATAACGGTGATCGGCGCCTGGGCATTGCGCTCGTCATAAATGAAAACGTCAACGAGTCGACCCGCTTTGTTGTCGACTTGATTGGCGTAGACGACAAGATCAAAAAAACCTTCCGAGAAAGTTCCTTCCTTGATGGTCACGCCGGGCTTCATCGAGCCGAGCTTGGCGACCAACTGCTCAAACTGTCGGTTACCCCAAGGTGCGACGTAGAAGCTGGTCTGCAAGCTGAGCACACAAACGAGTGCGGAGAGGATCAGCGCCGGCGTTGAGATGGACCACATGCTGAGTCCCGTCGCTTTCATGGCCACGACTTCGCTATCGGCGCTCATGCGGCCATAGGTGAGAATGATGGTGAAGAGTAACGACATGGGAAACAAAATCGGCAAAAAGCTCGTCGACAGATAGCCCATCATCTGTGCGATCGTCGAAAGCTTCACCCCGTGAACGAGGACAAACTCGGTGAGCCGCAGGGCTTGAAACATCAACAAGATAAAGACAAAGACGATCACGCCCAAAAAGAACGTCGGAATCATTTCACCGAGGACGTATCGAGTCAGCAAACGGGCGCGCATAACTTTATTCTAGGACTCTTTGCCTCCGTTTCAAGGTGTTGCAAGGTGTTGCACAGCATTGCAAGGCTTTGCAAAGAGTCCCCGAGCGGGCTGCAGACAGAGTCAACAGGACTTAGGCTTGTGGGGCATGCATGAGGCCGACGTTCTCCGGCGTGCCGATGGCTTCGCGAACTCGCATGGCCATCCGGATCAGTCCGTCCCAATGTTTGAGATTCAGTTGGGAGGCAGCGTCGCATTTTGCCGACATTGGTTCCGGATGGGCTTCGATGAACAAGGCATCCGTTCCAGCGGCGACGGCGGCCATTGTGAGATGCGGAACAAAGCGAGGCTCGCCGCCTGCAGGGTCGGCACTGGAGATCCCGTAGAGTCGAATCACATGAGTTGCATCAAAACAAACCGGCGCACCCAGCTCCTGCATCACGGGAATGGATCGCATGTCCGCCACCAAGCGATTGTAGCCGAAGCAAGCGCCGCGCTCGGTCAGCAACACATTCTGATTACCCGTCGAATGGATTTTCGAAACCGCGCCCGACATGTTTTCGGGAGCTAAGAATTGGCCCTTTTTGATGTTCACGGGTTTACCGGTCTTGCCACAAGCGACGACGAGCGAGGTCTGTTGGCACATATAAGCCGGGATCTGCAAAACGTCGACGGATTCGGCCACTCGTGCAACGTCTTCCACGCGATGTACGTCGGTCAAAACGGGAAGGCCGAATTCTTTGCGAACATCGGCAAGAATCTTAAGGCCGTCATCCGCCATCGGTCCCGTCCAATTCTTCTCTGAGCCGCGGTTATCTTTTTCGTAGCTCGACTTGAAGATCAGACCAATACCCACTCGCTGGGAGAGTTCTGAGAGCTGGCGAGCGGCGTTCATGATCATTTCTCGGGAATCGATCACACAAGGTCCAGAGATGATGGCTAAAGGATGACCTTGTCCAATCTGGATTTTGCTTCGACCAGCTTCGACGGTGAATTGACGTGCGGGGAGGGTGGTGGTTTCAGTACGCGTTTTGTTTGTCGTTTGGGACATGTGTCGACTCGTTTCGCTTTTTTTGTTTTCTAGTTCATCCAATTCGGGTTCAGTTCAATTTAAGTCAGTTCAGTTTAAGTCATTTCACTTCAAGTCAGTTGGGCGACCTTCGATACCGCTTTATTCCGTGCCGCCTCACTCAATCCTCGGCTGGCAATCCTCGACTGGCAGTCCGGAGGTGGCAGCGGGGGCGGCCGTCGGCAGTCCGGGCGTGGCAGTCCGGGCGTGGCAGCGGGGGGCGGCCGTCGGCAGTCCGGCCGGCTTCTTAGCCAGGCGATCACTTCACCGCCGACACGGGAGCCTTGTCGGTTTCGGACAAGAGCCGGTAAGGGCGATATTCGCCGATTCGATGACCAGTTAATCTCTCGAAAGTGTCACTCGCCAACAAGTTTAAATCCTTGATTGTCCAATCTTTCCAACGCCGCCGATGGTCAAATTTCCAGTTCTGTGTCGCCAACATTTCACGCATCACGGCAGGGTGCTCTCCCGTGTAGGGGCGAAGTCCATACTGACGTTCATAGTCAAAGCTCTCGAATTCATGATCCCTTGAAAAGCCGTGCCACCAGCGATTGAGCAGTTTCGATTTTTGGCCCATGAGTTGTGGCGGCTTCACCCATCCGTAGTGAAAAATGCGCGCATCGGAACGGAGTACCTTGGGTTTCTCGCCCTGCACGCGAAACCCTTGGGCGTCATTGTGGGAACGTATGCCGCTTGACCGGCGAACGACGCGCACTTCGTTGCGATACCAGCGACGCGAGGTCGCAATCGTCGAGTAGCTTCCGTAAAAGTGAATGTAGCGGAAGAGCAGACCTTCGCACTTTGGATTTTGGGCCGCTCGACTGAGCGCGTGTGCAATCCGAGGGAGGTCCATTTCATGAACAACCTCATCGGCCTGAATATAGAAGCACCAGTCGTGCTGGCAGAGATCCAGCGCCTCATTGGTCTTTTCGCTCAAGATGAGGCCTCCCTTGGTCTTGGAGGTATCCCAAAATGTGTCGACGATTTTGATTTTCGGATCGTTCAAGGACGCAATCATAGCCCGAGTGTCATCTTCGCTCTGGCCGACGGCCACCAGGAGCTCATCAACTAAAGGCAAGATGCTGCGAAGGCTTTCGAGCACGGGATAACCCATCAGTCGGGCGTTTCGAATCACTGTGAATCCGCTGAGACCTGGCAAATTGCCTTTCATCGTCCAAAACCTAACAATTACTTCGAAATGAAGCAAGGCGTTAGCTTCTGGTTGACGCCTCGGGTGAGGCTTTCAATCCTAGAGGAGGTGCGCAAACTCCTTTTGGTGATCGAAGACTATGCTGAGTTGATTTCGCTGGAGTCTCTGCTTCGGAGGGTCGGCTTCGACGTCTTAAGTTTGTCGCGCGAAGCCTCGGTGGCGGAGACGACTTTGGCTTTCACGCCTGATCTTCTTTTAGCCACTTATCGAGGGCGGAACATCGACGGTCCACGCTTGGGGCAGCGCATGAAAAATCAGGTGGGACTTCGTTTGCGAGTCCTCTTCGTTTTGCCTCCAGGTATTGACCCTCAAGATCCGATGCTGGCCACCGCGGGAGCGGATGCCTGGTTGCCTTTACCCATCGATCATGTGCGTACTCTGCGCATTCTTTCTAGTATCTTGAATTTGCCGGTTGAGCCACTCGTCGAGAAGCTGGGGAAAATCGAATCAGCTCGTTTGGGCGAATCGGACGAAATGTATTTGGTGCAGTCCGGGACCACAAACCGCGAGGCTCAGCTCGTCACCGGTGGCTGCGAGTCGGCGGACTCGGGATCGAGCAAGGCCAGGTCCAAAACTGGGGCTTCAGCGTTTGAAGAGGAACGAGCGCGACTCCTGCAGTCTGCGCGCCGCCAGGAACGCTTCGAGTCGGCCCTTCGGCAAATGCATGATGAGTCCGCGGAACTGCCGCCCATGGTCAGCACCCAGTCCATTAAGTCCGCTGGTGTTCAGCTCAAAGACTTTGTGCAGTCGCAAAGTGGTGAAGAGGCTCGGCTTCAAAAACTCGATGCGGAGAAACGTCGATTTGTCGTCGCGCTTTTAGAGAACGAAGATGAGAAGCCGGTCGACAAGAATCCGATCGGAAAAAAGCCGTAAGCATCCGAAGAGGAAATCACTTCTTCTTTTTGAAGAGTTGGCCGATCACGTCTTTGAGGTCACCGCGCAAAATGTCGACGGGCTTATTGTCTTTGATTTGCAAGTTGATGATGTTCAGCTCGCGCTTGGCATCGTTGAAGGCCATGTCAATTCCCACGGCCTGCTCGAAAGAGCGGCGAGCGCCCTCCAGATCTTTCGACGCCTTTTGCACGAGGCCTTTGACGAAAAAGTAAGTCGGATTGTGTCGATCCTCCGGCGGGATTGCCGTGAGTTGATCTTTGAGTCTGCTCGCCAAACCGGTATCGCGCTCGGCATCTGGCATTTTGATCTGTGACCACATCAGCAGGAGGCGCAACTCGGTGGTCACGGGAACACTCAAGAGTATATCTTCGAGGAGTGTTTTGGCACGGCGTGCATCTCCCTTGCTGAGATACAGTCTTGCCTGTTCCATGTTCTGTTCGGCCTCAAGAATTTTTTCAGCACGACCCTGTTCTAATTCCAACATGTAGTTTTCGCGGACGGTGGCATTTTGCAGGGTTTCGTAGGCCTCAGTGATGAGGTTGAAACACTGACGTGCGAGATCGCGAATGTCGAGTGGCGTATCGCGCGCCATCTTGTCCGGATGAATGGTCTTCGCAAACTCGTGGAAGGAGCGCTTAATCTCATTCTCGCGAGCTTTCGATGACACGCCCAAACGTTCAAAATAATTTTGGCGCTGGAGGTCCTCGAGCAATTTCTTGAGACGCAAGCGTTGAATCTTATGGTCCGAGGCCTTCACCTCGTCGCCAAATCGTAAGCAGCCACCCAACATCAAATTATGCAGCGCTGGAAAAAACTCATGATCTGGAGTTTCGGACTGAGCGAGCAGTTGCTCCAGAGTGAGTCCGGACTCTTCGATCTTCATGAAAAGCTCCAGCATGCGGCTCGCACGCAGCGAAGCCGGGCCGTTCATTGCGGGATGGTCGGCTCGGAATTCACTACCTATAATCACTCTGTGCCGATTCCAGGCTTGGTAATGTGTCTTCAGCCATTCGTGGGGGAGTTTCGACGTGACCCAGTCATTGAACATGTCGAGCATCAGGCGGCGATCGATGCTCGTCTCGAAGCGAACATCGTTGGACTCCTCAAATCGCAGACGAACCGAAGTGTCGCGAACCATCTTCGCCATTCGCAAGCCTTGCTGCTCGGTCATCACAATCTGAATGGCGTGTGGGGAAAGCACGTTGGCCTCAACGAGACGCTGGCCGAGTCGCCCTTTGCCTTGGTTGTCATTCGCGACACGATCGAGGTCATCTTGAGAGATGAATCCGTGCTCGACGAGCAGGACACCGAAATACGACTTTTGATCTTTGTTTAGAACACTGACGATCTCGCCATTGTTGACGCCAATCACGGAAGCTTCGCCTTCAGCGGAGATCACGTGCAAATTGCCGTTGATTTTGGGGTGCAGCAACATGGCAAAGATCCACGGAAGTTCGTAGCCGTGAACATTTTCTGAGCCATTGAAGGCTGCGATTCGCTCGCCCGGCGTGGCCTCTTTTTTGCCCATGAGTTCGATGATGGGATTCACATCAATGTCGATCAGGTGCTGGACGCACTCATTCACTTTTGTCGCCAACTCACCCATGTCGAGGGGTTTGGTGAGAAAGTGTCGCGCGCCAGTTTTCTGAATTGACTCCTGAATGAACTTTTTGTCCTTAAAGATTCCCGACATCAGAATGATAGCAGGAGGCATGTTGGATTCAGCCGTGATTCGCTGGGCAAGATCACGGCCATTCATCTTCGGAAGCATGCAGTCGATCACCACGCAGGCGTAGGTGTGCAGCTTGACCTGCGCGAGCGCGTCTTCCGGTTTGGTGACATGAAATGAGATGTAGCCCTCGCGTGCGATGACTTCCTTGAGTGTGTGACCCAAGCGAGTGTCATCATCGACAATCAGGATACGGATTTCATTTTTCTGCATAGCTCTGGGAACTTATCGGCGTTTCGCTTGGGGAATGTAATGCACCTGGACGATGGTCGAGATGGTGGCGTCGATGTCGGGCTCGACTCGGTCCGGACCCTTACATTCGGATCTTTGCAAGAGTGCCGACCGAAAGGGTGACGACTCCGTGGCGGCCGATTCGGGTTTGGCGCTGAGTGTTGGACGCGAAAGGCAGGTGGTTTATGACTTAATTTGGGACAAGTCTCGGGTTTAGGGGCTCGCGACCCACGTCGACAGAAGTGACAAAAGGACTTTGGTCGTGCCAAGCTGAAAGGGTAAGACACGAGGGAAAGGAATTCAGCAAATGGGCAAGTTCACGACGGACACAAGTGGCGGGACTTTTTCACAAGATGTATTGGGTTCGGAAACACCCGTATTGGTGGACTTTTGGGCCGAGTGGTGTGGTCCGTGCAAGGCTTTGGCGCCGAAGCTCGAAGAGATCGCTCAAGACATGCAGGGCAAGATGAAGGTTGTGAAACTCGACATCGACGCTGAAGGAAATGGCGAGATGGCGGAGAAGTACGGTGTGCGTGGTATTCCGACGCTGATTTTGTTCAAGGGTGGACAGCCCGTGCAAACCATCGTTGGCAATCGATCAAAAGAAGAAATCGTCGCGACCCTGATCCCGAAGTTGTAAGACGCCAACTTGTAGCGAAGGCCTGCGGCTGATTTCGCAATGAGAAATCAGCCGGCTCCCTTGGTGCGGTGGGGCGAGAGCCGCGGCTCCTTGGTGCGATACTGCCGATTCCCCGATTTCTCTTCGATAATGACCGTTGATCATCGTGGCCGTCGAGGAAACTGCCTCGGCTTATCGATCGAGGGGCAGAAGAGTGAGAAGGTGAATTTCTGGGCGACAAAAGAGTCGAAAATCGATGGTGCTCGTTCCCACACCTCGCGAGACGTAAAATCGAGCGCCTTTTTCCTCATACCAGCCATGATCAAATCCATCTGATGAAGGCGGTAAATAGATCGCCCCTGCCCCGGGCCAGCGAATTTGTCCCCCGTGCGTGTGGCCTCCCAAAACAAGAGGCAATTGAGGCTGAATCTTTCGAAACCCGCTTGGGCTATGGATCAAGCCGATCGCATGTCGACGTTCCTCTTCGGTGAGCTGAGTTTCAATGGGTTCAGGTTTTCCGAGCCAATCATCATCATAGCCAGCCAAAATCAGTTCAAGGGCTTCGATCTTGAAGCTCTGATTGCGAAGCAAGCGCCCGCCAGCGGCTTCGACCAGCTTGGCGAGCTGAGGGTGAGGCCGCCAATGTTCCCAGTTCCCTTGGATCAGCCAAGTCCCATGCTGAGGGGCCGCGCGTTGCGTGAGTTGGTTCAACCAAGCGGCAAACATCGCCCAGTTGCCATCGGTGAAGACTAAATCTCCTGTGATGACGATGAGGTCGGGACGCTCTCGTTCCAGAATCGTGAAGGTCTTTTCCTCTCGGGCACCGATTTCAAAGACATGCACGTCGCTCAAATGAGCCATCTTCACCGGCTGCTGAACCGGAAATTGCACTTCACTGCGCGTGATCTCGATCCAACTTGTCTCGATTTTCCATCCGTAGAGGACGATGGCGATGACCGGCAAGTTGGCGAGACTGAGCCAGCGAATCATCGCTCGTCCTGTTCTCTTCGATTTCGGCTTCGGCGATTCGGATTCGGTCATTTGCAGTTCATCAAAGCATCGGCCTAGAAAAGGTACTTGCGGTAGGAGACGCTTGAAACCATGCCGAGCGCGGCCATCGTCGTCAGCATGTTGGAGCCGCCGTAACTCAGAAGTGGTAGCGGCACACCCACAATGGGCAGTAGACCAATCACCATGCCGACGTTGATGAGCATATGCCAGAAGAGGGCGGCCATGACCCCGACGGTGATGATCGCTCCGGCTTTATCTCGGGCGTGTTGTGCGATTCGCATCATCGTAAAGAACATAAGTCCAAAGATGGAGAGTGTGAACATGCTGCCGACAAAACCAAATTCCTCGCTCAACACCGAGTAGATGAAATCGGTGTGACGCTCAGGCAAGAACTCCAGCTGGGATTGAGTGCCTTTGCGAAAGCCTTTGCCAAACACTTGGCCCGAACCGACGGCGATTCGCGATTGAATGGAGTTATAACCTTTGCCGCGCGGATCATGAATCGGATCCAGAAAAGTGTAGATGCGATGTTTCTGGTAATCGCGAAGTCCAAAAAACCACGCGCCCGTCGCGCTGAAAATGCCGAACACAGCCAGCGCGACTAAGATCGAACGCCGAATTCGAACAAAAAAGAGGACCGACGAGCCGATGATCAAAAGCATCATCGCAGTTCCCAAGTCGGGCTGCTCGGCCGTGATGAAAAATGGAACGCCAATGATGACGCCCAAGGGAAGAAGTAAATCCTTGATCCCCATACCATCCCCGTAGGAACGCTGGGAAACATGTCTCGCCAAGACCAGAATGATACAAAGCTTCATGGACTCCGAGGGCTGATAGGCGAAAAAGCCCAAGTCGAGCCATCGCTGAGCTCCAAGCGCCACCTTTCCGACGAATATCACCGCAATCAACGCCAGAAGATTCAGGCCATAAATCACATAGGCGAGTCGGATAAAGAACTGATAGTCGATCAGAGTGACGATCAGAAAGACGATCCAGCCTTTGAGAAGCCAAAACAATTGCGAGATGAAGAGTCGATCTGTTGAGTCGGCCCCGAATCCATGTGTAGCGCTGTAGAGATTGATGATGCCAATCACTTGAAGTGCCAGCAGGGGCAAAATGAAATTCCAATCGAGCTTTCTAAAAAAGCCCCGTTCTTCGAGCTGCGCTCCTTGAATTCCCACGCCGAGCATCTTCACTCTCCTTCGATGGGGCCTTCTGGTAGTTGTGTTGGCGTCGTATTTTGATCTGGCGGTCGCTGAGCCCGCTCGCGAGCTTCCTTGTGAACGTCTCGATCCAACCACTCGGGACGATACTTGGCGACGTAAGCGGCCACCATGGCTTTCGCGATCGGAGCCGCTCCGGATGAGCCATGACAAGCGTGTTCGGCCAATACGCCAAAAGCGATTTCCGGCTTATCAGCGGGGGCGTAGCCAATGAACCAGCCGTGGTGGCGTTGATGTTTAGGGCGAGCTTCGCACGAGGCGTAGATCTGATCGGCGGAAAAGCTCATCACCTGCGAGGTTCCGGTCTTTCCCGCCATCTCGATGTATTTGAGTTTCGAAGCTCGAGCTGTGCCGGCTTCACCATTGACGACTCGACGAAGACCCTCTTTGACCGCTCGGTAGTGCTCTGGTTTGATCTTGAGTTGGGCCTCAGGAGAGTTGAGGTCGCGCAGTACTTCTGGTTCGAACTCTCGAATCACCTTGTTATCAGGGCCTAAGACGCGTTTGACCACAAAGGGACGTACAACTTTACCTTCCGTGCCGATCGCATTGTAAGCGACAGCGAGCTGCAAGGGGTTGGTCAACACAAATCCTTGTCCAATGGCGACGGAAAGGTTCTCACCCGGCTGCCACTCTTCGCCAATATTAGCTTTCTTCCATGCACTCGACGGCATCAGGCCCGTACGCTCACGCGGAAGTTCGATGCCGGTTCGGCGTCCAATTCCAAGTTGGTCGCAATATCGGAACATCGGATCGATGCCGAGGGCGATGCCCATCTTGTAGAAAAACACGTTCGAGCTTCGTTCGATGGCTTGCATGACGTTGAGGTTTCCGTGACCTCCACGTAGGTGATCGTGATAGGTCCGGCTGCCAAAGCGAAGTGCTCCTGGGCAGGAGACGATGGTATTCGGAGAGATCGCTCCTTCCGCTAGTGCGGCGAGTGCGATCAAGGGTTTAAAGGTCGAGCCCGGCGCATTGTGATCTTGAATCGGCTTATTGCGTAGAGGTTTATCCGGATCGTTAATGAGCTTACGCCACAGATCCGGTGCGATGCCCGTGGCAAATTCGTTCGGGTCAAAGCTCGGTGCGCTCACCCATGCCAGGATTTCTCCATTCGACTTCATCGCTACAGCGCCGCCAATTCGGCCGAGATCTTGGAAGGCTTGCCAGGCCGCCTCTTGAATGTCCTTATCGATCGTCAAAACGATGTTTTGTCCCGGCGTTGCAGGCGTGACTCCGCCCATCGAGCCCAAAAGGCCCATGGGGTCACCGATCGCCTCACGTCCGTGAGCATCCACTTGAGCGACGGAAATGCCGTCCTTGCCGCGAATATCGAGATCGTAGACTTCCTCAAGTCCCGTCGTGCCGATGATGTCGCCTTGTTGAAAGCGAATGTTTCGGTCCGCGTAGCGCTCATTGAGGCGCGGTAACTGTCGTTTCGAAATCTCGCTGACATAGCCGAAAAACTGCGCGCCATTCTCTCGCAAGGGATAGGAGCGCAACACGGTTTCTTTAATGTCGATCCCGGTATAGTCTTGCTTGAGAATCTCAATGTTAAAGATCTCTTCGCGAGACAGGTTCTCTTTGATTCGTACGGCCCGAAACGGGCCGTTCACTCTTCGGCTCCGCTGGACGATGGCTTCAATTTGTTGCGGAGCCATGTTCAGTGCGGCGCCGAGAGCTTCGGCCGTCTCCGTGAGATTGCCGATGTATTGAGGTGAGAGTGTGACTTGGAAGCCTGGAAGGTTCTCAACCAGGACCTCGCCATTGCGGTCATAGATGATTCCGCGAGGAGCTGGAATTTTGGACTCTTTGATGGAGTTTTGTTCTGAGAACGCCCGCAGCTCTTCACCTTGTAGAACCTGGAGATACCAAAGGCGGATGAAGAAGACGCCAAAAGTGATGCCCATAATGACATAGAGAAGGCGGAAGCGAGGCTGATACTCTTTAACTTCCAATTCATTCCCGGGTAGGTAGCTCATCGCGTTCCTCCCCACGAGTCTTCCATGTTTTCGACGGCGATCTCACGCCCCGTCAATCTATCAATGAAGTGCAGAAGCCACATGATGGGTGGGGCGGCGAGCGGGGTCAGCATCGCTTGCACAATCCAATCGCTGACGCTGGGTTGCGTGAGCGGTTGATAGTTTGGCATGCGCACGAGGAAACTACCGACGAGGTGAAACAGATGAAAGAGTAGGACTGATCCGCCTGAAACCATCATGATGTAAGTGGCCGAGTTCCAATAAATACGCGTCTTAAACAATTGCACACTCAGCGCGACGCCCAGATTGCAAATCATCAACAGGCCCTCCGGCATAACCGTCGCAGGTGCCATGATCAGCGAGAAAAACTGAGTGACGATGATGGTTTCAAGAGGCGAGCGATTGATGGCCACATAAGCAATGATGGGAAGCCACAGCAGGGGCGCGGGAAAGTGCCCGAAGATCTGCATCCAAAATGAGGTCTGCGCACTGGTCAGCAAAAGTAGGACCAATGCGAAGATCCCGATGTTCAAAAGGCGTAGAAGCTTCTCCCTCATCATCTGCGCACCTCAAGGTGTCGGCTTCGGGCGAGGCGATGTGCTCGAGGCCGAAGGCGTGGCTGCAGATTGTGTGGGGGACGATGGGCGTTGGCTCGGAGAATTCGGAGTCGGGCTGGGTGTCGGATTCTCTGGAGAG
>CANHQR010000023.1 GCA_947462815.1 Pseudobdellovibrionaceae bacterium | reverse complement strand
CAACATAGGTCATTAACAATCCCGCTTGGACTCTCGATCAGCTGCTGCGGCCCGATGAGCTCACGTGCCGCAAAAGGTTTGAAAGGTATCGGCGAATCCCTCAGGTGGTGCCGCAGAGTACTCGGCGTGATCCGTCCACGGTTCGCGCACGGCTTTGAGTAAAGCTTCAAACTGCGTGAGGTCACCTTGTTCCGCGTTCTTCAGCGCTCGCTCCACTTGGAAATTTCGCGCGATCACCGCCGGATTCGCGCGAAGCATTTGTTCGCGACGAGTGATCGTCGTCGCGTCGCTGGCGCGAAAGCGGTCTTGCCAGCGGTGAAACCAACTTTTGCCCTCCGGTATGGAAGAGAGCCTCTCGACCGTCTCTGCCTGAGCCAACTCACGAAAACTCAACGTGAAGTCCGCGCGTTCCTTCTGCAAGAGCTTCAGAAAATCTTCGATCAATGTGCGGTCGGCGGCTTGCCCAGAATCCTCACCCAGATTTTCCGAACGCAAACCGAGCTTGGCGCGAAACTCCCGCAGCCAAGCGGCATCGTAAGCCGCAGCGAACTGGTCGATTTCCGTTTTGATCTCGGGAACCACAGCTTGCACGCTCAATCCCGCCTCTTCGGCAAGCAAGGGTAATAAAGCTTCCGCCAGGCAAGCCAAGTTCCAAGGCGCGATTCGCGGCTGATTGCGATAGGCGTAGCGACCTTGGTGATCGATGGAAGAAAAGACTGAATCCGGATCGTATCGGTCCAAGAAGGCGCAGGGACCGAAATCCATCGACTCTCCTGAAATCGTCATGTTGTCGGTGTTCATCACGCCATGGATGAAACCGATCGACATCCACTTGGCGATTAACTGGGCCTGTCGAGCGACCACGGCGCGCAAAAACTCCAGCGCTGGACGTTTCGCTTGCTGAAGCTCCGGTTCGTGCCGCCGCAATGCGTACTGGAGTAACTCCCGCGTCAGTTCCACGCGTTCTGCCGGTGTCGACGCTGAAAAGGCAGCCGCGAACTCGAAGGATCCAACACGTAGGTGACTGCTCGCTACACGCGCCAAGACGGCTCCGGGCTTTGAGACCTCGCGATCAATCCACTCGCCCGTCGCAACCACCGAAAGACTTCGCGAACACGGTACTCCCAAGGCATGAAGAGATTCGCTGATGAGCACTTCGCGCAGCATGGGCGCCAGCGCCGCGCGACCATCGCCTCGGCGAGAAAACGGAGTTGGTCCTGAGCCTTTGAGGTGCACGTCCCAACGGCGCCCGGACTCTGTCACGCGTTCACCCATCAGGTGGGCGCGGCCATCGCCGAGCTTGGTGAATCCGCCAAACTGATGTCCCGCATAGGCCATCGCCAACGGCCGAGTTCCCGGCCACTCACGCCCACCGGTCAACCAATGTGCGCCTTCACGACGAAACTCCTCGACATCGAAACTAAGTTCCCCCGCCAATTGATCATTCAAATAGAGCAGTCGCGGCTCACGTACCGGCACAGGTTGCACACGTGCGTAGAAGACGGGCGAAAGTCGAGAATAAGAGTGATCCCATTGTGCCCGAGGATGAAGGGATGAACTCATCGAAGCATCCAATCGATCTCCGCCTCGCCGCGCGAACGCAAATACGCATTGATCTTGGAAAACGGCCGAGAACCAAAAAAGCCACGCGAAGCCGACAGCGGCGAAGGATGCACGCTCTCGATCACATGATGCTTCTGGCGATCGATCAACGCGCCCTTTTTTTGCGCGTAGGCACCCCACAAGACGAAGACAATTCCCTCGCGCTGCTGATTGAGTTGCTGAACCACAACGTCGGTGAAACGTTCCCAGCCACGTCGCTGATGCGAAGCCGCTTGGCCTTCGCGCACCGTGAGCACGCTATTGAGCAGCAACACTCCCTGTTCAGCCCATGCGGAAAGATCACCTCGCGTGGGACGAGTTAATCCCAAATCGCTTTGCAATTCTTTGAAAATATTGAGCAGCGACGGCGGAAAGGCCACGCCGTCTCGAACCGAAAAACACAGTCCATGGGCTTGGCCGGGACCGTGATAGGGATCCTGCCCCAAAATCACCACCCGGACTTTTTCAAAGGGCGTCAAATCAAAGGCGCGAAAGTAATCGCGCGTGTGCGGAAAAATCGTCGCTCCGCTGTCGAGCTCGCGCTTCAAAAACGCGCGCAGCTCCGCCATGTAAGAAGCTTGAAACTCAGCGGCGAGCATGCGCCGCCAGCTCGCTTCAAGTCGCGGCCCATCAATTTGCCGACGGTCAATTGGTGCGCCAGGCTGGGCCTCGGTGTTGGCTTCTGGTCGCGGACCCTTGCTGGTCGCGCCGACCTCAGGCAAATTCGCCATGTCTCCCCTCCCACGGGAAGGGAGACTAAAGCAGAGATCAGCCGACTGCCAAGCCTTGCGTCGCGCGGCTCACCGATGATGAACTCGCATTCGTCGCCGAGCCCACAGGTGCAAAATCACGCAGCAGTAAATCGACATCCGTTAGGCGCTGATAAAGTCGCAACGCTGTCGCCGTTGGCACCAAACCTGTTTTACGACGATCAAAGAGTCGAGCGCCGACTTGCTTTTCGAGGCGCTTCAACATTCGCGATAAGTTCGCCGAATCGCGATCCGCCGCCCGCGCCGCACCGATGATTCCACGATGCTCGACCACCAAGATGAAGTACTGAATCTCGCGAGAGTAAAACACCATGGTGCGCGACTCTCCGACCGACATTGAATTGTTGAGCGAGTTGTTTTTGTTGTAGTTCATGTTCGCCTCCTGGTCTGACCAAAGAGCAAGATGCGGGGAGCGCACGAGACCCCTCAGATTTTGATTTGGAGGCCAATAGCCTGTCCTGCAAGAGCACAATGGACGCCCCTGCGGAGGGATTTTCGCATTTGCGAAAGTGTCCGGATTATTCTGTTAAATACACGTATTTGCTGATTTTTCTGCATTCCGAAGGACCCAGGAGCCCACGACGAGTCTCTGCAGGTAAAAAGCAGGGGTGGCGCTCGAGACGGAGAGCGAGCTGCAGTGGGCGGCCGTGAGGATTCGGACATGAGTTGCCTGGCTTCGCTGTCGCGGGTCACTCCAGATCGGCATTCATCGCAAATTGGTACTCTTCACAAAAGAGAATCAGCTAACTCGCCTAACTCACCGAGCTTCTCATAAACTCAAAATCATCTGCGGACTGGGTCCACGCTGGTCGGCGTGTGATGCAAAGACATCAACTCAGATTTTGACCAAATCCTGAAATAAGCTAGGCTCATTCTCGTGGAGGATCATCCTCAGAGTCGGTCAAGGCCCCAGGCTTCGATCACTCCGCGGAGCGATCCGCTTCGAGCTTCGGCGAAGGATTGCCGAGCGCGGAGCTTTTCACATCGTCCGCTCACACCATGACCAACGGAGGGTCTCAATGGTTGTACGGTTTTTTAAGTCGTCTTTTGTCGCCGTTCTCGCACTGTCCCTCCTCCTTCCCCTCTCACTCAGCGCGAGCACAACGGCCATCTCAGATGAGGCCCTCCTTGCGGACTCGCAACCGCTCTTCCAAATCTATAAAATTCCGCCGCCTCAGCAGCCTCCGACGCTGGCGTTTCCCTTTATCCCCGACAGCCAAGCCACCCCTGGCTCGCTCTGCTCCAAGCGCGATCCGGATTACAAACAAGATCGCTACGCCGAGAAAATTCCTTACTGCGGCCGCAACGTGGCCTCCTCACTCAAACGCGACATCTACGATGACTACGGCATCAGCTCAAAGTGCCGCAAAGAGTACACGATCGATCATTTCATTCCCCTGGCGATCGGCGGCTCCAATCGTCGCGACAACCTTTGGCCGGAGCACAAAAGCGTCAAAGCACTCCGCCAGAATCTTGAGATGGATCTCTACAATGAAATTCGAAACGGCACGATTTCACAGGCCGAGGCCCTCAAAATTATTGTCGAGGCCAAACTGAATCCGCCGGTGCAGAACCCGAGCGAATTCGACTTCTGCCAATAATACGAAAAGAAACATTCACAATTGATCGCGATGCCCTCGACACTCACTCGTGGGCCTCGCTACACTTCCTGGCATGGCATGGTTCATCGCGATTCAACACATTGGTTTCGGTATCCTCGAAATGTTTCTGTTCAAAGGCCCGATTGGGCAGAAGATCTTTCGCATCGATCCCGCCTTTGCTGAGCGCGCCGCGCCACTCATGGCCAATCAGGGGCTCTACAATATGTTCCTGGCCGCCGGCTTGATCCTTGCTGAACTGCAAGGCGATTTGATGTGGAAGCGCTTCTTTTTTGCGTGCGTGATTGTCGCTGGAATCTACGGAGCCGCGACCGTGTCGAGCCGGATTTTGTGGCTGCAAGCGGCTCCCGCAGCGATCGCTCTCGCGCTCACCTTTCGAAAAGCTCTCTCGTAACGCTCTTTCGGCCAACTCGGTCAGGCGCACCGGCATTCAAGTTACGGCAATTGGCGATCCCAACCCAAACGGCCCCACGCATACCAGCGTCCACTTTGGCCTCGCGCCAACATCCCAAGGCCAGAAGGTGCCGCGGAGAGCTCCGCGATGGGCTCAGGTAAACCCTGCACAGAGACAGCTGAAAAGTCTGTGTTGACGTAAGTGTTGTTGCCGAGCTGACCGTCCGAATTACTACCCCAGCACTTCACGCCCCCATCGGACTGAACGGCACAACCAAACTGATAGCCCATCGCAATCTTGGTCACGCCAATCAGGCCTTGCACGAGCGTGACTGCAGAAAATGGTGGATCTAAGACCACGGCTGAGGTGTCCACATTCTCGCGGAAGCATCCCACACTGCCATCCGACATGAGAGCGCAAACATGTGCCTGCACACCCGCGGCGGTGTTGCCCGAGGACGACGCTAAAGCCAAGACTGACGCCGGCATGGCAATCGCTCGGAACACGCGGTTGCCATTATACGAACAATAAAGGTTTCCGCCCGAGCTCAGTCCACAAACATGATGCTGAGACGAATCGATCGATACGAGAGGCTCCGCCGCGGCCACCGTCTGATTCACACCATAGTTATCCGGCGCCGTGCGCACCCATTTGACCTCACCCGACGAAAGCAGACCATGTACCCATCCTGAGCCCACACCATGATCAACAATCGCGCCCATGTTCATAACGACTTCAGGAGTCGTGGTGAAGGCCGACACGGGCGTTGCGCTTGGGCGCGTCACCTCCATACAGCGGAGGTTTGAGTCCACGCCTCGTAAGCACGTGATCGCGTACTGGGCTCGCAACTTCACAGTCGGCGACGCCAAACTCAGCACCACACCCGCGGTCGAGTTCGCCGCATTCAAGCCTCCCGCGCAGCGCGTGTCATTATCAAAGGTCCCGCAGATCGTCGCGTTCGAAGGCATCACCTGACTCGCACCATCGAGCAGATGCAAGTACACAGGCAGCGGCGAAAGCTGAGCACCTCCTACACCGACAAATCGGCGAGGATCCGTACTCACTGAAGGCAAGGCGGCCGGCAGCGAGGGTACAAGAGACGACGGCCGCACTTGCACGCGCAGCTCGCGCGAATACGAGACCGCGCCATCAACCGAAATTCGAAGTCCAAAGTCACGCGCCGTCGCGAGCACAGGAAAGCGCGAGGTCGGCACGGGAATCTGCAACGAAGTGTCGCCGGCTCGCACGCGCACACGAGTTGATGCGTAAGTGAGAGATCGATCCGCAGTTTCACTCGCAAGGTTCGTAAACTGCACGCTGGTTTCGCCATCCGCACCCACCGCGACAGACAACGGAATCTCGACGAAGCCGACCTTGCCCTGCTCGATGCTCAAGTCCATAGCCAAATCGCCAGAGCCCGCCGACGAGAGCCCCAGCTGCTCTGCGGTTTGCGACACGAAGGGCTTGCCGCAATTCTGATAAGCGAGCACCAACACGGCCAGTGCGCACACGACGGCGAGCTTGGACGCTGGAGAGGTCTGGGTCATTTTCGATGGCGTGGGTTGGAGCGGAGCCGCAAACGACTGATCTTCGTGCGAGTTTTTCACGATGGCACCCCCACCCGCTCGAAGGCGGACGACATGAATTCCAGTTTAGATTCAAAGGCCTAGCTTGGCGAATTTGGGGGCAGCGGATGATCAATTTGAGACTCCCGAGCTGCCTTGCTTGAGTGTGGAAACGCCCTCAAGGAGGCTCAGCCGAACCGCATGGCCCTCGCCTGTTAACGCCATAGTCCATTGAAAGTTAACGGTATTTTAGAAATACGTCGGGCGAACCGACCTCGGCGCCGAACCCGCTTTGACTCAAGGCGAAACTCGACAACGCCAAGTTGGCGAATTTCGCAATACTTTTAGACACTTACAAATTTGATCACACAGGCCATCGAGGCCGCTTCACGCTTGCCCATTCACCCAACTCGCGATAACCGATGGGCCATTCTTGTGGGCACTACAAAATTGTATCCGGAGGCTCGTATGCGTTCCGTATCGGCACAACTTCGTTCTTCGACCGTGGCACATTCTGGCGCCCTCAATGGCGCAATGTGGGTTGCATTGGCGATCGCTTCGCTCGTCGCCCTGGGAAGCGTGCCGGCGACCTCGGCCACGGAACTCACGCAGATGCCGGCAAAGTCTTTGCCGCCGAAGAAGAAAAACGCCGCGCGAAAGCCGGCGGCGGACGCCGCCCCCGCAGCTCCAGAAACTGCGCGCGTGGTTTTAGCTCCGGACACACCGCGTGAGTTGGTGGATTTGCATCGCCGTGTGACTCGCAAACTTCGCGTGGGCTTCACGCTCGCGGCGGCACCCTCCCTCCAGGGCGCGAACGTCGACATCGACAACACGACCGTCGCCACGACCGAGTTGAGCTCGGGTACGACACCAGCGATTGAAATTCGTTGGTCGTCGTTTGTTTACGAGGGCGACTACGCTCCTTATCGCTTCAACTGGTTCACTTCACTCAATATTGAGCGCGAACGCGAAGTGGGCGCGGCGACTTTTAGAATTTTGAATGGTCCGAATGCTGGCCAAACAACCACGGCCCTGACCGGCGAAGCCAAACCGACTTACCAAAGCAACGTTTTGGCGGCTGGTCTTGAGTGGCGCGCGCCCAAGAGCTTTTACTTCCCCGTCGGCATCAATTTGCCGGTGCTCACGCGCTCGAATGTGCGCGGAGGCACTTTTGATCTCGGGCCTCGAGTCGGCTTTCAGGTTGGCGCCGGTCTTGAGGTCAACCCCAACTTCGAAATGGAGCTCATGTTCCGTCGCGTGAATTACGCTTTGCTCTTGAAAGATCCCTCGCAAGCGAACTTGAAAATCGGCGGCTCGGTGGACGCCACAGGTCTGGCGTTGAGTGGACGCTACATCTTCTGATTTCGAGTCACCGACTTGAAGTTATAGTTTCCCGAATTTTCAGCTGACATAGCACAGGCCCTCGGCCCGACCTTTCAAGCAGGTTGGCAGGGAGTCGCCGTACCCACACGATTCGAGTTCGATGACCAACTCGCGTTGCGTACGAGGCTTACCAGAGGCCTCATTGTTGCGACTTCGCTGAGACTCAGTCAGCGCTCGGACAGCCTCATCGATCTGGGCCGAGGCGCCCTAATTTTAAGGGCGAGCGGCCGGGCGGCACTCAAAACCCGGCATTTGCTGATCGTCGATCAGTTCCCAACTGTCGCTGGCATCGGAGGTTGGGCCAGCCGACCCTGAGGTCGTTAAGGAGCCCGCTCCCATCATGACTCGCTTCGGTTCAAAGCGGATCGTCAGAAGTTGCGGTTCGACCTCGCGTGAGATTTGAATGCGGACCTGATTGACGCGAACTCCTGTGCGACGCAGATCTGACCGCTGGTCCAAATCCGGACTCACCAAAATTTCATCCACCAAGCGCCCGTCACGCAGGACACCTCGCGCTTCGAATTGTTCGTCGCGGAGTAGAATTTCCTGATCAGAGTTAGGCACGGTGAAGCGTGTTTTCTCGCAGGGACTCGAAGCATCGAAGTCGGCGGGCGCGGTCAGAGCCTTTTCACAAACACCCGACACCGTTTCGAAACCCGGGAACATCTGGCGAATCTCATTGAATGCCTCGGGTCGCGAGCTGTCTAAGCCAAGGGCGAACTGCACGCGGACCAAATGATATCCGGGCGACGGACTCCAGGGCAAAACCGCACATTGAGCCGTCTGACCTCGAAAGATCGGATGCGGCACCGATGACGGGGCGAGCTGCAAGTTCATGGGGCCCCGACTCAATCGCGTGCGATTGATGGCACGCATGACATCGTCCGAGGTCAGACTCGAGACGGCTTCATCCCATGGAAAGTGGAAGCCGAGTCGGCGGCGGGTTTGCCGGAGTTCGGCGTTGGTCAGCGATCGCCCTCTTGATGATAAGAACGCCGTCAAGGAGCGAATCGCGTCGTGATCATCAGCGTCCATCTGTATGCGTTCAGCAACTGGGCGGCCGGAGCTCCGCGCGATCGCCATCAGATCCGGATCGGCACACAGGCGCGAATCCGTCGTGGTCAAAGCACGACATTGGTCTTCCGGACTTTTCTTCATCAACCATCGTGCGCCCATGACCATCTCGTGAAGGAGAAGTGAGGCGCGATCACGAGATGACTTTTGTTCATATTTTTTGACGTCAATGAATATACCGTTCTCTCCGTGGAGGGCCAGCTGCTCGGCACTGCGCGCGAAGGCCAAACCCGTTTGCTCGGCCGAAAGTCGCTGGAGTTCACAGGGGACAAAAAACCACGTCTTCTCGTGCGCCGCCCACTTCAGGTAAGCCGCCAATGGATCTCCACCACGAGCCATCACTCGCAGAGTCGGCTGAATGTAGAGGCGATACTCGGTCAAAGCTTCGATTCGACGCGCGTAGCTTTCCACCACACGACCTTCGCAACCATTGCCGCCGCCGCCGGAGATCGTACCCTCCAAGGTTGGACTTGAAGGTGCTCCGGGGGTCGAGGAAGGTGAGGAGGGATTTGAGGAGTTCGGTTGACAGGCGCTCAACCCGAAAGCCAAGGCGACCGCGCAAAGAAAGTTCGAAGCCAAGTCCGATATGGGGAGAACCGAAGAGCGATGAAGACGAACGGGCAACCCACGCGAGCGGATCTTCATGGCTTTCCCCTTCCATCGGCAGAGAAGAGCTCATCGACCTGACGAGTTTCGAGATCGTAGATCACCGATCCTTGCGCCGTCTCAATCGAAAGCAGCTTCACATCTCCCTGCAGCGAGGCTGACTCTCCCCGATACTCGCGAAACAATCGTCCCTCGCGAAGAATCTGCATCTTCACTGGACCGTCGGCGAGAATGTGTGAACTCTCACTACCCAAGTTCGAAATCTGCGACATCCAGGCCTTCGGGGCTTCGATCACCAGGCAGTCCTGGGTTCCGCAATCTTGATAGCGAAAACCCGTGATTTTTTGCGAATCTCGCGAGAGGGCCTGCCCTCGATTTGCCGTCTCCGCCCAAGCCACAACTTCGGCTGATCCGCAGAAAATCACACCCACTCCCAACACGGCGAGGAGGCCCAAAGCTTTCATGCGTCTTTTGATGAGGAAAATCATGGCGGACCTCCCGAAACATCAGGAGGCAAGGTACCGGTCGCCGGTGCTCCAGGACCAACAGGTGCGATTGGCCCAGAGACTGGCGCAGCGCCAGATGCGGCAGAAGGTACAGCGGCAGGTGCGATCGGCGACGATAGTGTTTCACGCGCTGGCCGGCACATTCGCTCCGAGGATCGCAGCAGACTCTCGAGACGACCACTTGCCACGTAGCTCTGTAGGATCGCTTGATCTTGCAGAGCGACGGCCTCGATCTGAGAGCAAGTATCGAAACTGACACGATTGAGGAAGGCGAGCGATTGTGGCGGCCGCTCGGTGAGCTGCAAGGCCTGGATCTCCAAGTCGGTGTCACCATAATCCACGCGTACAGGTCGTCCCGCCAAGATCGACTCCATCACCGCCATCGTCCGTCGCTCCGGAGAAGTCTCTTCACCGCGCATGCAAATCCCGATGGAGAACATATAGCCCGGTCGATTATTGAACTGATAAGCGCCGCGCGGACAAAGCTCAGCTTGTCTTTGCATCGCAAAGCGCATGGCCATGAGGGCTTCCGACGTGAGCTCCCTAAACAGCGAAAGCTTATTCTGGGCGCGAAGTTCGCCGGACTGTTGTCGCAAAAGCGCCTGAATGAAGTCGCGTTCATTCGACTTAGGCAGATCGATGAGAACTTGTGGGTTGACGACATAGGTTTGCGCAAGAATGAGTTGAAACTCAAGACTGCCGAGCCAAATCTGTACAAGATCCAAGTCCGCGCGATTCATTTTCGCTTCGTACATCGCCCCTGGGCCACAGTTTTGACTGATCAATCGGAGTGGGCCGAGACCTGGCGAAAGACAGCGCTGAGATGACCCCCGCGACATCCAGGTGTTACCGATCAGGTCCTGCGGCATGCGCAGCGTGAACTCGCGCTCACGGTTGGCTTTCAACCATTGGCGCAGAACCTCGGCCCGATCGATGACTCGATCCAGATAGGCTCGAACACTCTCCGCATTCTCCAGCGGCGGCTCCGCCCCGGACTTGCCCGTGCGCAGGTACTGACGCCACTCGTCCGTCGAGGACGGCAGCACTTCCCGACTCAGTTGCGACCATCGCTCGCTCCCGCCCGGTTGCGATTCATAAAATGGCCGAAGCCGCCCGATGATGCCATTGAACTCCAGCATCACGCCGAGAAAGCGCTGCCAGAACTGCGCACGAACATTCTCGGTATCATAGCGAAGTGCTTCTTCGAGTTTGGCTTGCGCTTCAGGAAATCGACTGGGCCGCAAAAGCTCCTCGGCCTCATCGACGAGAACATCGGCCATCGCGACCTTTTCATCTTGGGAAAGCTCATGCGGCTGGCGCTGGGGTGTCGGGGAGGATGATCCGGGCTTCAAGGGAGCGCCCGGCGGTTGACAGGCGATCAGCGAGCTCAAGAGAAAGCCGACGGCGATCAGGGCCTGACTCGATGTCCAACCGTGGTAGGCTTTGACCCATCGGCGGTATCGCGCGTGAACTTCGAACATCGCCCCAAATTTCACAAGCTTCTCCTTCGTCGATCGCTGAAGACTCATCGCGGCTTGTCCCAAGCCCTTCTATGATCACTTTTGGCCGTCATCACTTTTCGCCATCAACTGAAGCGAAGTTCAATTTGTTGGCCGAGATCAAACCGCCTCGGCACGAAACTGAGGCGGTGTGAGGTGTCGAGGTTTTTGACAGTGGCCCCTTCGCGGCGGCCTTTCGAACGTGAAGTTCAGGGACACATTCCGGACTCAGCATCGAGCAGCTGATTCAACTCACCGCCTGGGAAAAAGCCTCCCGCTCGACCATCACCCAAGCCGCGAACTAAGCCGCAAGAGTCTTCGTGAATCGGGCCGAGGTCGCGAAGGTTCGCCACGGGTCGCTCGGTCAGAGCCGTCGGATCCACACTCACCGTGTGTCGCTGGCCATGAATGATGAAGTCGATGGGTGTGCGCTGACCTCGCGCCAGCTGTTCGGCGATCGCCAACTCGCGTGTGACGGTATCCGAAGACTCCACGCACAAGCCGTCCTTGAACAAGTAGCCCGGGCGCTGATCTTTGGCTTCAAGGCCCTGCGGGCAGATTTGCTGCTGCAGCGCTTGCGCTCGTCGCACCGCCACCACGGCATCTGCGGTCGCTTCAGAGAGGAACTTCATGTAACTCGGTGTACGCAGAACTCCAGCGCGGCGATCCGCCAACACCGAGTCGATACGCTGCTTCACCGACATGGCGGGAAGTGTGCCGGCGATTTTAAATAAGCCGTCGAGTGAATAGCTATTGGCGATCCCGAAGTAGACGATGTAGCCCGAAATCATCTGCCGTGCGGCCTCGAAGTCGGCGGCATTCATGCGGACAGCTTTCATCTGGAAGTTCGAACAGTTCTCCATCTGCCATACGCGCGGCTGCACTTCTTTGGCTGTGCAAGTTTTTCGAGTGCCATCTTCTTGGATACTCTCCTTGTCGTCGATCACCACCTTGAACTGCAAAGCCTGGCGACGATTCACCTTCAGCCAAGTTCGAAGCTCAGCCAATTTCACGAGATACTGATCCACCACGCGCTGCACTTTCGACTCGGTATCGAGATCCGCTTGGCCATTGTGCATGAAGGCGACCAAATCTTTGGCCGGTGAGTGCTGCTTGAGAACCGCGGTCGTTTGCAAGTAGTCGGCGTAGCGATCCGAACGCTGTCGGGCCAAAGGTTCAATACGGTCGCTGATGCCTTCAAGTACAAACTGCGGCGCGAGTGTCGTCTTCCAGAACTGTGCGCGCACATGCTGCGGATCCTGGATCAACGCGAGATCGATGATCTTCGCCGCGTGCATGAAGGTGTTCGCGCGGATCAAAGTCTCCGCGAATTCCACAAGCAGCTGGGCTTTCTGAGTTCCTGTTGCGCGTGAATTCAGAATGGCGTTGAGATCGCGAACTTGAAGATCGCCCAACGCCTGGGCGCCGGCGTCCGCAGAGCTGGCCGCCGAGTTCGCGTTCATCTTATTGATCAGACTTTGCGGCGAGCACGCCATCAGGTTCAGACTTGTGGCCGCCGTGAGCAGCCACAGGCTGAGCGTCTTTTTGGAGGTGGGCTTCGCATTTGGGGTCGAGGTCGCTGAGTTTTTCATATTTCTCTCTCTTTCCGTTTCTGAAGCTGGGGGTGCAGCTTCCGTTGTGGGGTGAGAGAGTTTTAACTTGTCGCGTTATAAGCCTCATTATCAACTTTGTAAATTTCAAACGTTTTTATTAACCTATTAGTAAACTGAATTCGAATAAGTGAGTATTTTTAATTATCTATGTCGATATTCGAGACCCTCGATTACAAGAAATTTCTGCGCGATTGGGTCGCTTCTCGCCCCCAAAAGGGACGCGGTGAGTACCGCCGTCTCGCCGAACTTATGGGAATCTCTCCGACCCTCGTGAGCCAAGTCGTCAACGACGACAAGAACTTCTCGATGGAACACGCGGTGGATGTCGCGGAGTTCATGGGCCTCGGCGAACGCGAGACCGAACAGTTTTTGCTTTTGGTGGAGTTCGCGCGCGCGGGCTCGCATCGCTATCGCGAACGACTGCGACAGCGGATCGTGAAGGCCCAAGCTTCCGCGCAGAAATTGAGCGAGCGACTCGATCGAGACCGCGAGCTCTCCGACGCCGAGTCGGCTCAGTACTACGCCTCGTGGGCCTACACGGCGATCACGCATCTGATCGCCTGTGATCCTCACTACGATGTGGATCGCCTCGCGCAACGCCTGCATCTGCCGCGGGCTTCGGTCGCGCGCATTCTCGGTTTTCTTGTGGAGTCGCGGATTCTGTTGGGGGACCCAGCACAGGGCTACAGCATCGGCGCCAAGCACACGCACATCGGTGTGGACTCGCCCCTGGTCATCAAGCATCATCAGAACTGGCGGCTAGCGGGTTTTCAAAAGATGAACTTCGCCAGCGACAAAGAGCTGTTCTACACCGCGCCGATGTCGCTTTCGGAATCGGTGGCGAATGGCGTGCGCCAAGAGTTGCCCTTGTTCATCGAAAAGATCGTGAAGTGGGTGGGCCCCTCACCCTCGGAGACCGTGCGTTGCCTGAATCTGGACTGGTTTGAGTACTGATTCACGAGCGGCGTAACGGCATCTCGGAAAACCGGGTTGTGGGTTTGACACCGGGACCAAAAAACCTTCGGTATGGAACTGGCTCTATTGATCGATCACTATTGCGACGGGAATCCTTTTCATGGTGATAGAAAACTGCGAAAGACGCTGCCGCTTGGACTCTGCCTTGAGTGTGAAATTGCCATTCGAGCACGCAAAATTGGTCAAGACCGTCGCACAAAATGAAGTAAGACCAATCCCATTACCTGTCGTCGTCGCGGATCACCTCCTCAATTTTAATTGTCGCCGAGTCTAACGAAAAGCAAGAGAGAGCCATTATGAAGCCAAGATCGAAGCTTAAAGTCTTCCGGAATCGAGCTCGAGAGTTTATTCTCAAGCTTTTTCCTCAACAGATCGCTCATTGGTGGATTCGCAAGTCGCTGGATCTTTCGATAGCTCAGAGATCGACTCAGATTCGTTTTGAGATCGCTTCCAACGCCCAAGACCTCAAGCAGGCCTTATCTCTCGTTCAAAGAAACTTCGAAAGAGAAGGCTACGCGACCAGAGATTCAGCTGGGATTCGTCTCACTCCGTATCATATTCTCCCCGAAACTGTCGTTATCGTTGCGAAATTAGATGGTCAGATCGTTGCGACCATCTCCATCATTCCGCGAACGGCATTCGGAGTACCCATCGATCGCTGCGTCTCTCTCGACTCAGTTCGAGGAATCAAAGGTCGAGTGGTGGAGATCTCATCACTCGCTGTAGATCCCTCTATTCGCGGCGTACAAGGTGAAGTTCTATTTAACCTGATGAAGTACATGTACCACTGCAATATTGACGTCTTGAAAGCCAACACTGAAGTCATTGGCGTCAACCCCAAAATGTCCCCCCTTTACGAGGCCATTCTACTATTCAAGAGAATCCCTGGGACGCAGACTTTGTCTTACGACTTTGCGAACGGAGCTCCCGTCATACCGATGTACTTCGACCTCGACTCCGCCTTGAAGGCCTACGGAACCGCCTATGCCGGCTATCCCAGTCGTCAAAACGTCATGGAATTTTTCTTGGCGGAACCGCCTGCCTACTTTTCTTTACCTCAAAGCGAAGCTCTCGATCGCGTTCTTCCGCAAAGAAACTCGTCGCAACTCCGCGAGGTGCTCGAGTCAAAGCCTGAACTTCTTCCCAGCTTCACGGCGGATCAGCTCAGTACGCTCCTTCAACTTTATCACCCGTGGCCGGAATGTGCCGACGTGATCCAGGAGTTTGC
This sequence comes from Pseudobdellovibrionaceae bacterium, assembly GCA_947462815.1. Classification (GTDB taxonomy): domain Bacteria; phylum Bdellovibrionota; class Bdellovibrionia; order Bdellovibrionales; family JAMPXM01; genus UBA2339. Next base: position 33,625 of record CANHQR010000023.1, on the reverse strand, counting down.
AAATGCACAACGATAGCGCTCTTGTTTCTTTCGCTGACTCCATTCGCCAAAAAAAACTCGCCGGCGTCGAAGTTACGGAAAGCACCCTGCGGCAAGCCAGATCCAACGTCGGCGAGTTTCAACGAAACTTCCAGTGCCTTCTACGAGTGACGGAGAAAAGCGCCCTCAGAGACATTGTTGCCGAAGCCAATCATTGGCGTGTGCCACTTTTTCCTTTCTCTCGCGGATTCAATTGGGGTTACGGATCTAAACTTCCCACGCAAGATGGTGGGGCACTTTTGGATCTTTCGGGTCTCAACAAAATTTTGAATATCGACGAAGAGTTCGGTGTGGCCACCGTCGAACCTGGGGTCACGCAACGACAGTTGGCGGAGGAGCTCGCTCGCCGAGGTAGTCGATTCTATGTGGACGTCACTGGATCAGGCGCCGAGACAAGTTTGCTCGGGAACGCGCTTGAGAGGGGTATCGCCTACGGTAGTCTACGAGCCCAACAACTTGCAGGCATGGAAATTCTTCTAGGGAATGGAAGACAGTTTCGAACGGGTTTTGGCAGCTATCCGCAGCCTGCACTGAGGGGGCTTTATCCGTGGGGATTGGGACCTTCTCTCGATGGACTTTTCTTTCAGTCGAATTTCGGGATTGTGCTTGAGGGAACGCTTCAGTTGAACTTTCGACCTGACAAGCTGATAGGTCTCACCGTTTCTCTTCAAAACGCAAATGTCCCAGAGTTTATCGATCGAGCTAGAGATCTGCTGAGCAAGGGCGATCTCCACGGAATTCCTCATCTCGCCAACCGGCAGCGGACGATTTCTACGATCGCCCCACTTGTGGCGAAAGCCAAGGGAGCTTCACTTGACGACGCGACCAAGCTTGTCGCTCGCGTCATACCTGACGATTGGATGTTAACAGCAGCCGTTGCCGGGTCGCCGAGCGTTGTGAGCGAAAAGCTCAAACACATCCGCAAAGCATTTGGGTCTCTGGGGCGTGTTCACTCGCACGCATTGATAGGCCCGTCTTGGAAAGACCAAATCAAGACCTGGTGTCGGGATCGGATTCTGAATGAAAATCAGCGACTCGTTATCGAGGCGTCAGCACCGCTTCGAGGATTTCACGAGGGAAAGCCTTCGGATGCTGGCATTCAGTTTCTACTCGATGTCCCAAGCCAATCAGTGGACGACAACCCCCAAGGCTTTCTGCTCTGCACTCCCCTTGCTCCGCTTTCGGGGATAAACTCGAAGTTGTTTGTTCAGATGACCGAGGAACTTGCGGCAAAACATCGAGTTCGCTTCGCGATGACTCTCAATATGCTCACCCCGCGAATTCTCGAGGCCGTCATCAGCATTCACTTTTCTCGCTCATTGGCGGATGAGTCGACACGCGCACATACGTGCGTGAGCGAACTGACTGCGGCGTTCAATCGCCGGGGTTTTTATCCTTACCGCGTGAACATCGACCAACAAGAATTAGTCACGACTGCATCCCCGGTAATGGCAGAAATAAATCAGTCCATAAAGCGCGCACTCGATCCAAATTCGATCATCGCGCCAGGTCGGTATGGACTTCGGTAATCAGACGAAGCGTTGCGGAGACATCAGATCATGAAAGGCTTAGACGCAAGCTCACGATCGAAGGTCTCGCGGCAATCGAAAAAAGCCCCTCGCGCATCACGAGAGGCCACTCAGTTACTGAACCGAATCAGGGTTTTGCATGATCAGCACCGCGGCCATGAATTTGGCCAAATAGTCGGAGTCGCCTTCGTAGCCCGCACGGATCAGTGTCCAAGCGTCGCGAGTGTTCAGAGCATCCATACCTTTTTGTACGGCGTTCTCACCCATATTGTAGGCGAGAAGTGAGAGCTGCCAGTCCTTGAAGCGGAGATTGTTCGATTTTAGGTAGCGCATCGCCGCGTCGGTCAAGAGAGCGACGTCGAGACGTTCATCGACTCGTCGATCGACCTTCAATCCGTAGTTTCGCGCTGTCTCCGGTATGAACTGCCACAGTCCTGCAGACTTCATGGACACATCGACTCGTTGGGGAAGATTCTGATAGCCCGATTCCACGATTGGCAACGCCATGATTTCTACAGGAACTCCATACTTAACCAAGTGATCGCCGACGACTTGCTTGTAGTTTTCCATTCGCGCAAGGGAGTCGCGCATGAACTCCCGCCCTTCAGGGGTTCCAATGTAGCGATTGAGCTGCTTCAGTACGAGGTCGTTCACGACCACGGGGAATCCCACTCGGCTTTGCGCTCGTAGCGCCATGGCTCTCGCCTGAGCCATATTCACGCGTCGATCTTGCACGAGGCTGTTCGATGCATAGGATGTCGCGCCCATGACCAACACTAAGACGAGACCTACGGCTACGCCGATCGACCGGCCAACTTGGTTTGATGATTTCGATAACATTCTCTCGATCCTCCTATGAAGTAGTTTGCGTTCGATCAGAAACATGAGGCCTGTTGCGCCTACAGGCACAGATCTCTGATCGGCTGCGGTTTGCGCCACCTCGACGAGGCAACGTGCATAGGCCTGAGACTCGACTCTTCCTTGGTCGACCAACGTCTCATCACAGGCAAACTCTTGAATCTCTGAAATCCATCGGTTCCAAATATGAATCACGGGGTTGATGATACACACTAACTTCAAGCCCCATAAGACGAACACCCACTGCGTATCGCCATGGCGGTGATGCTGAATCTCGTGGGCTACCGCGATCTGATACTTCTCTCGATCTTCGAGAAAGGCCGAAGGTATAACGACGTTCGCGCGGCCCGGAGACCAATAAGACAAGGGCACACGAATATCGTCGTTCACGCAGATTCGTACACGACCGAGGCGTCGAATGAGAAATGAACTGCGACTTAGTTTCAGCAGCACGCGAATTTCACGCAAAATGAATATGCCACCCATGAAAATGAGAAGCACGGCCAGAGATGACCAGATCGTTGCGAATCGATCCGCTTGGAGAGTCGATGTTCCGGCCGGTGTGAGAAAAATCAAATAGCCTCCGCGCTGTGTTGATCCGTAGGCATCGGCAAAGCTCTTTAGTGAGGGGGCTGACCAAACTTTTGCGGCCGGGGTAAATACTTCTTGTCTAGGCAAGAGCGGGTGAATCGCGCTGAGCCCGAGAACCGCCATCAGCACGCAGTATTGCAACTTGAGCTCTCTGTTCGAAGAGAAGCGACGTCCGGCAAATCTGAGAATCATTGAGAAGAGAGCCAGTCCTGCAAAACCGATGAGGATCAGAAGATTCAAATTCAGATAGGCCGAGAGGATCTGAGCCAAACTCATTTTTTACCTCCGGCCTCTTCGATCAGCTTCTTCAATTCATTGAGATCAACTTCGTTCAACTTCACCGTATCCAAGAGCTGGCGAACCAACGCGACAGGTGTACCATCAAAGACACGGTCAACGACATGCTTCACCGTTTTCGCTTCGTAGTCCGCCTTCTTGAGATCCGGCCTATAGATGTGACCGCGCCCTTCTTTGCGAGCTTTCAGCACCTTCTTTTGCTCTAAAATTCGAAGGATGGTTGAAACCGACGTGTAGGCGAGATCGCGCGTCTTCGGCAGTTGCTCCATCACATCGGCGACAGAGCCCTCCCCGAGGCGCCACAGAATGGTCATCAACTCAAGTTCGGTTTCCGTCAGCAGCTTTACTTCTTTGCCCTTGGATCTCTTCACGCGGCCCCCAATGCTTGAAAGATTAACTAAATCTTTAGTTGTTAACAACTAAAATCTTAGTTTTAAGAATTGTAAGGGATCAGCAATAATTTTGATGATTTAGAGTCGATGAGTGCGCAAGGCTCCAAAACAACTTATGAGAGCGCTCGCGATCTTTGGACAAATGATATGGCCTCTCTCCCTCCTCGTCGATTTTCGGGAGGAGCGCCCCCCGGTTTCGGTGCATGGGCACGCTTTGCAGGTCGGCCGTTTCTGTCCTTTGGACCGGGGCAGCGCGAACCCCGGTGAAGCGATGAAGCCCGTGATTCTAAGGGCTTATGTCCGAATCTCGGCAAGCGTCTAGATTCGCGCCAGGGCCTTGACCCTCAAAGAATTTACCCCTAACTTACACATCAGTTACACGTTTCTCACACATGACTTACAGGTGACTTGCACACACCCCCGACGCTAGAGGGAGTTGAGATGGATAAACAGGCTTTTCCACAGGACGATCGATTCGATGACAAAGTCGAAGCTCGCAAGGACGAGAGCGCGCCCACGCCGCTCACGCCCAAAGAAAAAGTCGTGCTCGAGTTTTTGGAAGGCTATGCGCGCTTGAATGGTATGGCGCCAACCTATCAAGAGATTTGTTCACACTTTGGCTTCGCATCTTTCAACTCTGCACAACGCTACTTGAAGCAGCTTGAGGCCAAGCACTACATCGCACTTGGTGGCGGCAATCAGAAGCGCGCGATTCGTTTGCTGCGTTCGTCCTCGGCCTACCAAGAGGTGATCGAAGAGCGTGAGAGATCCGCTGTACCAATGGCCCCAAGCGGGGATTCTACACCAGAAGCCGTGCAACTACCTCTTCTCGGCCGTGTCGCCGCGGGCGCACCTCTAGAGGCCTATGAGAACGACGAGTTCATCGATGTGCCGGCTTCACTCGTGAAGTCTCCGGATCGTACCTTCGCGCTTCGCGTGCGCGGTCGCTCGATGATCGACGACGGCATTCTCGACGGCGACGTGATCCTCGTACAGCGCCAGAGCCAAGCGCACAACGGCGAGATCGTCGTCGCTGTGGTCGAAAGTGAGCGTGGCCAAGAAGAAGCTACTGTGAAGCGCTTCTATATTCATAAGTCTGATGACCGCCAGCAAAGACCCAAAGTCGAATTGCGACCCGCGAACTCGGAGATGACATCGATTTGGTGTGATCCTCGCGCTGTGCAAATTCGCGGCGTCGTTGTCGGACTGATTCGTAAGTTCTGGTAGTCCTCAAGCGCATTCGAACTTCAGAATGACCTAACAAATTGATGAATACAGTGTTTTCACGCGCCGGATCGGCGCGAAGGGAATGGCTTTGTCTAAAATCGATCGTGAACTTCAACATGAGGCGCCCGCGACCTCGCTCAACCCGCGACTTGCCGAACTTCGGCGTGAGCTCGGCGCAAAGCTTTTAAGTGAGGAGCAGGTACGGCCCGCCCAGGGGCTCGCGTCGCATTGGGCGCCGCTCGACAGCTTTGTGGTCGGCGGCGGCTGGCCTCGCGGTGAGCTGAGTTGGATCGAGGCTCTCTGGGGTTGCGGCGCCACGACTCTCATCGCGCGCTCCATGGCACCACTCACTCAACGTGGCCAAGCCGTGGCCTGGGCGCATAGCGATTCGCGACTTCGCCTCAATCCCGCGGGTCTCGCTGATCGTTGGCGCGTGCAGACCGAGGCTTTGCTCTGCGTGCACACGCCACGCGACACGCGCGAGCAAGAGCGACGCGCGGCTTGGGCCTGGCAAGAAATTCTAGCGACGCGAGCTTTCAGTCTTATGGTTTTGGATCTTCGCACCGAGGTTTCAACCACAGCTTTGCATCGCTCGAACTCGACACCAGCAAGCTCGGCTTCGGTGAGCTGCAGCTCCCGACATTCAATTCAGCACCAACTCCGGAGTGACGACTCTGCTCGTGGACAAGAGGCCTTCCCTGCTTCGCGAATGGCCGTCGATCGTCGTGCGCACTCGAATCAACCTTCGCGTACACCGCTTCGACCAACGGAAATTCGCCAACTCCTTGCGCAAGCTCGTCGCTCCGGAGCGGCTCTCATTTTACTGACCGATCTTGATCAATCGCTTTTGAACTTCGAGACAAAGTCGCATCTTGAGACTCCAGAGAAATTGCCAGGAACAATCCCAGAAGACTCATCGTCTGAGGCGTGGGGCGCCCGTCAGCTACGTGGAAAGCCTCTCGACAAGAAAAACTCTCACTCGTCGGCCATCCAGCAACTGCATCAGGCCGCGGCGCTCGCTCTTCGGATCGATCGCCGCGAAGTCTGGATCACACGTGCCCAACATCGCCCCACACCCCACCGAATCGAAAGGAGCTACGCTCATGTCGAAGCCTTCCTCGAACCCGTCGATCCCCGCCTCGTCCTGCGTCCTCGCGATCGGAACCGCCCTGCACCCGATCGAAGCGCCCGCTTACGCGGAGTCGCTGCTGCGCTTCTCCCCGCGGCTGACCTATCGATCGACTGAAACGCGAACTTGGTTTTTTCTCGATCTCGCCTGTGCTGCCGGCTATCTCACGCGTGTGCACGCGTCTGCCGAAGGCTTGGCCCAAGCTGTGCGCCAACTCTTTCGACAGCTCGGCGTGGAGTCGACGCTTCTTGTGGGAATTGCCGACTCACCGGCGACAGCTCAGGCCCTCGCCTGTGCGCACGGCGAGTGGATCATGGGCCGCGATGGCGATGTGGGCGAGGCCCTCGGCGAACTGCCCCTGACCTCGCTACTAGATCTCGAAGGCCTGCAGGCTTGGGAATCGCCCGCGCGCGTCTCGCAAGTCGCTTCTTTCTTCGCCATGCTCGGGCTTCACCGCTTGAGTGAAGTCGGCGGCTTTCAAGCGGAAAGCTTTCAAGAGCGTTGGGGTAGGACCGGCGAGCAAATTCGGAGGCGGCTTTTAGGACTCGAGCCCACTGCGATTTCGCCCTATCAATCCAGTGAGCGCCTCGAACGCACCGTGGTCCTCGACTTCCCGGTCGGCATGGTTTCACTGCTTCTTCACGAAATCGACAGCGCGATCCGTCAGTTGTTCGCACGTCTCGAAGGGCGTCGTCTCGTCGTTCGCCGTCTGCACCTTCGCTTGCGGTGCGAGTACTCCGATCAAGTTCATCAGCTGGCGCTCGAGCCCGCCACACCTTCGCGCGAACGCGGCTTCTTCATGAGTCTGATCGAAAGTCGGCTGGGTCAACTCGATCTCGACAATCCCATCAAAGATCTCGAAATCGAAGTCGAGCCGATGCCCGAGAACGAACAACAAATCGACCTGCTCGACGCCGGCGAAAATCAGCGCCAAGAACTCGCCCTCAAAATCGATCGCCTGACCGCGCTCTTGCAACTCGAAGGTCTTGAGTGCGGCTTCGCCCGCCGCGAAGACCGCCGGGCGCCCGAAGACGCGGTGTCGTGGTCGCGCACACCGCGCGCCGCACATGCGGAGGCTCCGGCTTACGGCGAGTGGGATGAGGAAACCGGCTTTGTTCCCCACGCACGTTATGCGCAGGATCTGCTCGCGGCACCTCGGCCAAGCTTGATGCTTCGCCAAGCCGAGCCACTCAGCGAAGACGAACGCCAAGAGCTGCAGCTTCTCAGTACACACCCCTTGGAGCGCCTGGAGTCCGCTTGGTGGGAAACACGCGCCGGGCCTCTCCACAACGGCGAGGCCGGACCGCCCGGCGATCGCGGAGCCAGTCGCCTGAGCGACACGCGGGACTACTATGTCGCTGTCGATCCACGTGGGCGAGCCCAGTGGCTGTATCAGGAGAAGTCGACGTCGCGATTTTACCGTCACGGTTATTTCGACTGAAGGCTCCGTTCTCAGTTCGCCTTAGCTCCGTTCTCAGTTCGCCTTAGCTCCGTTCTCAGTTCGCCTTAGCTCAACACTCAACCCTACGAGGAGTGAACATGATGACATCACGACGCCCCATCTCGGTTCCTGCTTCACCTCGCCCTCTCATCGCGCGCGCCATTCGCCGAACCGAGTCCAACTATGCAACACAAGAAGAGCTTGTCTTTACCTGCGTGGCCTTCCTCGCCCTCCTCCTACTCGCCAGCTTCGACGTGCTCGTACGCTTCTGAGAGTGCTTCTGGTGGCGGCTCGGAACGCGGCTCTGGTCGCGCTTCTGGTCAGCTCATCCGCGCTGGCGCGGGTCACACGGCGTCATTCGCCAGCGTAGACCTCGATGCAAGCGCTGGCGCGGGTCACACTGCGCCAGAATCCGCGCCGACACCAGACTCAGAACGCACACCAACGCCGGCATCTGCTGACTACGTCGAGCTGCTGGCACGCTCAAATTTTTCCTTCCTGCGTGGGGCCTCACACCCCGAGGAGATGGTCGAGCAGGCCAAGCGTCTCGGCTACAAGGGCCTGGCGCTCGCCGATGTGAACGGACTGTATGGTGTCGTGCGCGGACATCAGGCTGCCGAACGCCCCAGTCACTTCGATGCCGAGGGCCTCGCGCTTCATCAAGAACGTGGCGCGGACTTCCGCTATCACGTCGGCGCCGAACTCACGCCCTTTGACGCTAGTCCCTTGGTGCTCTTGCCGATGAACATCGACGGCTATCGTCTGCTGTCGCGACTGATCACACGCGTGAAGCGGCCGGCGGCGAAAGCCAAGATCAAACTGAGTTTCGACGAACTTGTCGAAGAGGCCGGCGATCGCAGCGGCGATCTGATCGCCATTGCGCTCCCGCCTTGGACGGACGCGCAGATCGAACGTCTGCACGCGAGTTTCGGGGATCGTCTGTATCTGCCGGTGACCAAAGACTACACTTGGTCGTCGATTGCACTCGCTCGCCAAGCGCTCGCGTATGAAACAAAACTCGGCGTGCAACTGATCGCCTCGCAGCGACCGCTATTTCACGCGCCGGAGCGCCGGCCGCTGCACGACATCCTCACCTGCCTGCACGAAAAAACGACGCTGCAAGAGGCTCACACACGTCTGCTCACCAATAGCGAGCGACACCTGAAGCCTCTCCATGAGCTGCAAGAGCTCTACCGCGATCGACCCGATCTCCTCACGCGTACTCTCGATGTTTCGCGACGCCTGCAGTTCTCGCTTCGCGAACTGCGCTACAAATACCCCCAAGAATTGATTCCACCGGGCGAGACCTCCGCCAGCTTTCTCAAAAAACTGGTCGAGCAAGGTGTCGAATGGCGCTATCCCGCGTGGACGCCGCCGGAAATTCTGCGCAAGGCTCGAGCCCAAGTCGCGCATGAGCTCGAGCTGATCCGTGATCTCGAGTACGAAGACTACTTCCTCACACTCTGGGATGTCTGCCAGTTTGCCCGCACGCGCGGCATCCTGCACCAAGGCCGCGGCTCGGCCGCGAACTCGATTGTCTGCTTCGCGCTCGGGCTCACGGCGATTGATCCGATCAAACTGGGACTCTTGTTTGAGCGCTTTCTCTCGCGCGAACGCAACGAACCGCCCGACATCGACATCGACTTTGAGCACGAGCGACGCGAAGAAGTGATTCAGTACATCTATCAAAAGTACGGTGCCGAGCGTGCGGCCATGGTCTGCACCACCATATGCTATAGATCCAGACTCGCGATTCGCGATGTCGCCCGGGCCTTCGGTGTGCCCACACCCACTGTCGATGCCTTGGTCAAGTACATGGGTCGCGAGGGACTCTCACGCTTGCAAAACCCCGCCGCACACGAGCCCTTCGATCCCACACGCTATGGCCTGACACCCGAACGCTTCGATCTGCTCGTGCGACGCGCGCGCGAGCTTGTCGGCTTCCCTCGCCATCTCGGCATTCACACCGGCGGCTTCATCATCTCACACGAACCCGTCATCGATCTGGTGCCCGTCGAGGCCGCGACCATGACCAATCGCTACGTCATCCAATGGAACAAAGACGACGTGAATCTGCTCGGCCTCATGAAGATCGACGTGCTGTCACTCGGCATGCTCACCGCGATTCGCAAAGCTCTCGAAACTCTCCAGCGGGTGAAGAAAATCGAACACGATCTCACCACCATCCCGCAAGAAGATCCCGCGACCTACGAGATGATCCAACGCGCACAAACCACCGGCGTCTTTCAAATCGAATCGCGCGCTCAGATGGCCTTGCTCCCGCGCCTGAAGCCGCGCACTTGGTATGATCTGGTCATTAGTGTCGCAATCGTGCGCCCTGGCCCCATACAAGGCGGTATGGTGCATCCTTACTTGCGTCGTCGCGATGGTCTTGAGCGCGTCAGCTACGCGCATCCGCGGCTTCGCAAAGTGCTGCAGAAAACTCTCGGTGTGCCGCTCTTCCAAGAGCAAATCATGCAGATCGCCGTCGAGGTCGCCGGCTTCACGCCTGGCGAGGCCGATGAACTCCGGCGCGTGGTCTCCAGCGCCTGGAAAAAGAAAGCCGTGATGCACGGACTTCGCCAGCGACTCATCAACGGCATGCTCGCCAACGGTCTGAGCACCGAGTACGCCGACCAAATCTATCGTGTGATCGAGGGCTTCGCGTCCTATGGCTTTCCGGAATCCCACGCCGCGAGCTTCGCTCTCATCACCTATGTCAGCTGCTGGCTCAAGCGACACCACCCCGACGTGTTCGTCGCTTCGCTGCTCAACTCTCAGCCGATGGGCTTCTACCCGCCCCGCCAACTCATTCACGAGGCCCAACGAAACGGCGTCCGCTTCCTCCCCCTCGACGTCAATCACTCGCATTGGGACTACGAAGTCATCGCGCCCGGCCTGATCCGCACGGGTCTTCGCTGCATTAACGGCTTGTCCGAGCTCGACGCGCAAAAGATCATCGCCGCGCGTGGCGCGTCTTGTGGCGACGCGCGTAGCCCGCAGTCTCCGGAGATCGCCGCCCGCGACGCGCACATTGGCGCGAGTCCAAACGCGCATGTTGGCACAGACGTTCCTCCGCTCATCCGCGCTGGCGCGGGTCACACGGCGTCAACCGGCGCAAGCGACACCTCCACACACGACCAGAACGTCCTACGCGCTGGCGCGGGTTACTCCGTGTCATTCACCAACACGAATCTCGATGCACGCGCTGGCGCGGGTCACAGCGCATCACAAGCCCACGAAACCACCACGCCACTCACACCAACCACAGCGCCCGCATCACTCACACCCTTCCGCGATCTCGAGGACTTCGTACGCCGCACGCGGCTGGCGCGCAAAACTTGCACACGCCTCGCCCAAGCCGGCGCGCTCAGCGCGCTAGAATCCGATGCGCGCCTCGCGCTCTATCGCCTGCAAGGCATCAACTATGATCAAGGAAGTTTCTTCTACGCGAGCGAACCCGTCACACAGCAGGATGATGGCCGCGAAAACATCTCGCGCGAATCTCAATGGCAACGCGTGCAGCGCGAGTTCGCCACCAAGGGCTTTGCTCTCGACACGCATCCGCTCAAGCTTCTGCGTCCACAGCTGCAGCGCACAGGCACACGCACCGCTGCCGAACTCACCACCCTCGGCCACGGTGCCGATGTGCAAGTCGCGGGTCTACTGACCATGATGCAAAAACCGCCGACGGCTAAAGGTGTCGCTTTTCTCTCGCTCGAAGACGAAACCGGCATCAGCAACATCATCCTTATGCCCGAGGTCTACCAACGCCTGCGTCTTCAGCTTTACGCTTCGCCCATTTTGCATCTGCGCGGTCGCCTCGAAGCGCGCCATGGCGTGCGCCATCTCAAGGCCAGCGAGTTGCTCGAGCTCGCTGATCTTTGAACACATCGATGGCTCCACGATTCAACAACCGCTCACTGAACCTCACACGCCTTGCTGAGAGAGATAAGTCGCCAAATGAACCGCTGTGAACAAAACCGGCGATAGACCCGTGGTCTCAGCCCAAAACTCATTACCAAAGGACCAGTGCCACCACTGATGCGGATGGTTCACAAAACCGACACCAAGCAACGCGGCGGCGAGAGCCCGACGATTCTCCCGAACCCCGATGGGGACGAGGGTTGAATCAATATCGTCGATCGTCAAATTCCCACCTTCGGGTGCGTTACGAATAGGACCGAGATCCACAAACCCACCCTCGGCATCGACGAGGCTCACATCGATGGACCCGCCGGTGTTGTAACCGTTCGTCCAATCTAAGCCGTTGTCAGCTTGCGGCGAATGTGAAGGCCGATCGTCGTAGCATCTCAGCAATTGAATCTGATATTGACCAGCCAACAAGCGCTGCGCCTGCACCAACATTTGTCCGATCTCATCGCGCCCCAACACCACCTCGCGCTCGTGCACATGTCGATCCCGCGCACAATGAATGAACTGCGGGTAGCGGGCCCCCAGATTGACCAGGGGAGGAATCCGGAGCTCATCGACCTCGATGAGTACTCTCCGATTGAAAACACCCAGGGGCTCCCAGCCACCTGCAATCTCAAGCGCCAATCGCCAAATCGAGACGAGCGCAAAGACCACTCCACCGAAAACCAAGGCCATCGGCAGAAAGACTGTTGCGAAAAAGAATCCGACCACAATAGGTAACATCAGCAGTCCGATCAGCAGTTCCATATTAAACCTTCCTTTGAGAGCTGCACCCTCATGCGTTCGCAGCTCGCGTGCAACGCATATATTCGCCTAAAGGAGAACTTGATGTTGCAACTCAAATTGCAAACCTCTCACACCGAATGTCCCAAGAAGCTCTTGAACGGTTACGAATGAGTTAAGCTGATCGGTTCAAATCGTCGGAGCGACCCACACGCCAACGCGAAGTTTCGCTGCGAAACTTTTCGCAAACAAAGTCGTCCGACAAACTGCAAACATCGCAATCTTCGCAATAATCAAATCGACGACCGCGCTTCTCGCGGGCCCCGATCTCGTCGCTAATGACGACCTGCAATGGTCAACAAGAGCCAGTTTGCCGACTCCAACCGCTCAAGGAGACGGAAAACATATAATCACCACGACATTACTTCTCGCAGTTCAGACTTCTTAACAACTTCCCAATTCAAGACGGTTTTGTTCGCGATGTCGAACAACGCTTATTCCGCTCATTTTCGAAGCCGAAAAGAGTCTCGTCGAGGAGAGGGGAACCGCGCTTGTCTCGATGAATCGATTCAAAATATTGATCCACAAGACTGATTATGAAATCGCCAGAAATGAAACCTGAGATGACGAAATTAAATGTCGGAACGATCAAAGTGTGGATCGTCGGAGTTGCATGCGCAATGCTGCTCACTGTATTCGTCTCTTTTTTGCGATGGCGTGGTCTCGACAGAACATTTGAAACCGATCCAAATTCCCGAGATGAAGTCGCCCGCTCTAAAATGAGTGCCGAAACAGAAACCAAAGCTCATCTTGTCCCAGATTCTCAACAAGGGCTCAGGCGCACCGCCTCAATAACTGATTCAGTACGTGAAAACACTCACGATCAAAACGCCTTTTCAGGAAAATTCGTAAGGTCAAACAACGGTCCTTCGTTACCCAAGTTCCTGCAGATAAAAGCGGAAATCGAAAAGATCGGCAATACACGTGCCCGCCAAGCACCAAATGTGAGAGCTCATCATTCAAAACTTCCCGACGTCGAACCATTAGGAAAATTGAATGGTTATTACATCTACAATCAGTCCGATCTCTCTAGCCCTGCCACGGATGACCTGATGGTTTACTACGACTCTGACCAAAACCGCTTTTTCTTCGTCAACAATCTCATCAGTGCGAGACTAAAAGGTCGGAATATTCCTGAGCTCTCAGGCGTCAACCTTGACCTGGTCATGTGGGATCCTCAGATTCAGACCGCATTTCTTCGGGTTCCACCTCTCCAAGATCGCTTCAAAGTGCTCAGATCACTCCAAGAACATCCCGAAGTTCAGAGGGCCGAACTCGACCTCGTTTGGGGTCGCTTGGAGGCCAAATGAACACTTCAAAAATCATTCTCATCATGTCATTGAGTTTCACACTTTCCGCTTGCCTCGGCGGAGGAGGAGGCGGCGGTGCCGGTGCAAGTTCGTCACCCCCTCCTTCTTCGACGAATCCTCATGAAACGATCACCCAGCAAGCCTATCAAGATCGCGAGTGGATCCTAATTCCGCAACTTCCGTCGGAGTCAACGGGCTGCACGCTCGTCAATGCCCCGGCCTTCCTGAGCCTAAGCCCCACAACATGCATCGTAAAAGGAGTGCCCTCAGCAGCCACCGGCAGCTTTTCATTCACCCTCAAAATCTGGACAGTCTCTGCATCTATATCTCAGAACTACGTCGTCAATATTGCAGGTGACCCTCTTCGTGAACATCAATGGTCAATATTTAATAACGGTCAGTCCGCCTTCGCCCACTCGGGTGGCATCAGCGGGGCCGACCTCAAGATGTCGCAAACTCTTCGAGATGGAATCACGGGACAAGGTGTCCGGATTGCCGTGTCCGATTCAGGTTCGCCTCTGAATCACGAAGACCTGAGCGCAAATCTTTTAAGCGGCGAACATCGAAACTACAAACTGGCTTTTCCGTATGTGGGCGATCCAACTCCTGACCTCAACGTTCCAAATAACGAGCATGGGCTTGCCGTCAGTTCCATTATCGCCGCGATCGGATGGAACAACAAAGGTCTTCGGGGGATCGCGCCGAATGCGAAAGTCGCGAACTTTCTTCTTCTGGCTGACGACGCGCCAAGCAACTCCTCAATTGAAGTCCACCAGGCCGGAGGAAACTTCGACATTTTTAACTACAGTTACGGTAAGGCACAGTTTCTCCAATCCCCCATGAATTCGCTGATCCATGAAAAGATCTGGGCTCAGCTCAGAGATGGCAGAGGAGGAAAAGGTGCCTTGTATGTCAAGTCGGCCGGCAATGATTTTGATGATTGCTACGACTACGTCGATCTTGAGTCTTGCAATCAATTTACACCTGCGAATCGACAATTTTATTTCTTGGGTAATTCATCTCTCGACGAAATTAACAACCACCCCGGCATCATTGTCGTCGGCGCTCTGGGCGCCCACGATGTGCGCTCAAGCTACTCATCTCCTGGCTCAAATCTCTGGATCTCGGCACCGGGCGGTGAATACGGAGGCGCACAATCCGGCGGAAAGCCGGCCATCATCGCGGCTGACTTCTCCGGATGCTCCCAAGGCGCATCGAGGACCGCCAACACTGCCAACAGTTTCGAGAGTGGCTCACATTCTCTCAATTCACAGTGCAATTACACGTCAACGATGAATGGAACGTCCTCGGCTGCTCCAAACACTTCAGGCGCAATTGCGCTTTTACTTGAAGCCTATCCGCATCTCACGTGGCGCGAGATCAAAGACATTCTGGCGAAATCAGCTCGTCGTGTTCATTCAGGCTCGACCTCGGTAACACATCCAGGGGGTTTGAATTTAACCGGACACACCTACATGCAAGGCTGGCGACAAAACCAGGCAGGCTTTTGGTTTCACAATTGGTACGGCTTTGGCGCCGTCGATGTCGATGCCGCTATGGCTGTTGCTAAGACTTACTCTTCGACCCTGACAAATCTGAGGAGTACGGCCGATTTGACCGCGAACTGGGGCGAGTCGAGTGGGACCATAGATCTCGGCATTCCTGACAATTCTGCGACAGGAGCGAGTCACACCATTAATCTTCGACAGAACCTTAAGATCGAGGCTGTTCAAATCCGTTTATCAACCGTTCACCCTTCTGCTTCCGACCTCGGCATAGAGTTGACTTCACCTTCTGGGACGAGGTCACAGCTCCTTCTCATCAACAGCAACATCGCGACTGCGAATCTGGTGGATGCCATTTTCGCCTCCAACGCATTTTATGGTGAACAATCTGCCGGCAATTGGACGATCAAAGTCATCGACGGATTCTCCGGCGGCAACGGTCAACTCACGAAATGGGATTTACGTGTCTACGGGCACATTCCTGCAGCACGACCTGATTTGAATCCGCCGATTGCTGTAGCTTCCGTCAGCCACGCAGCAACTTTCAATTCTAGCCATACTAGTCCAGTAGTCACTTGGCCAGCGACGGCATCGTCAGACCTGCTTCGCTACGAAGTTTCCGTCGGCACATCGCCGGGTGCGACGAACACCTCCCCATGGAGATCGGCGGGAGCTCTGACTTCGTTCTCGATAACGGACCTTAACCTCAGTGCCGGTCAGACCTACTACGTCAATGTGCGAGTTGTGGATCAATGGGAAAATGTGTCCTCAGTTACCACCTCGAGTGGATGGCTTTACACGACCGAAGCCGCTCCAACCATTTCTATTGGCCATCCTTTATTAGCGCTCGGAAACTCCAGCGCAAGTTTCGATTACCCAATTGGTATCTCAGGCGCAGCCAACCTCACTCTGTCCATTGGACAGATTTCACTCACAACGACGGGCAGCGCAACTTGTGCTAACAAGTCGGTGTCAGGCGCGGGACTCACAAGCAGAACTGTGTCGCTGAGCGGATGTAGCGGGAACGGAACAGTTCGGATTTCCATTGCAGCTGGCGCCGCAACAAGCTCAATGGGCGTGGCCTCAGCCGCAGCAGGACCATCAAACTCTATCACCATTGACAACACAGCACCGACGATCTCGGGATTGTCTGATAACTCCACTCCCGTACGCTCAAAGACCTGGAGCTGGAGCTGCTCAGAGGTCTGCACTTACCAAGTTGTCGTGGACACCTCCCCCTCCACAAGTCCGTCAACTTCATTTCTTGCAGGCTCCTCAGTGAGCCAGACCACAGGCACAGGAACTTATTACGTTCATGTTCGAGCGAGGGACTCAGCCGGCAACCTCAGTACGGTTAGTCACGCTTTCGCCGTCCTCGACAATACGGCTCCGGCTCTGACAGGTCTCAGTGCTGACTCGACCTGGCGGACATCGAAGACCTGGAATTGGTCGTGTAGCGAGGCCTGCTCCTACAGATTTAGCGTCAGTACCTCATCAACTTGGTCTCCAACTGGCACATTCTCCGCCGTCGCGTCGACGTCGCAAACGAGCGGAACCGGAACTTACTATCTTCACGTTCAAGCCGAGGACGTGGCCGGCAACACGAGTGAGGTGACCACAGTCAGTGCTCTCCTCGACAATACGGCGCCTACTTCACCGTCAGGTCTCAGTCTCAGTGCTGCCTTCCTCTCCTCACTCACCCAGACCCCAACCATCGTTTTCACCAATGGTTCAGACAGTGGCCAATCTGGGATTGCCCAGCACCAAGTCCGCATTCAACGAGTGAGCGACAATGCGGTCGTTCAAGACTGGACAAGTCACACTTCGGGCGCCCTCATCTCCGGACTGAGTCTCGCGAGTAACATGAGCTACAGAATTCAGGTGTCAGCCCTTGATCACGTCGGGCTTCGGTCGCCAATTATCTCGGCAACTTGGATTGCAGATACGACCTCACCGACACCTCCAAGTAATTTGACACTTTCCGCGTATTCGAACGGATTGTCCGAATCGCCAATCCTGACCTTCTCTGTCAGTTCAGATTCCGGTTCCGGTCTCGCTGGATACAGCGCGCGGATTGTTCGCGCTTCCGACTCCCAGCAAGTTCTCGGTTTCATGTCTATCACTTCAGGCAATCGACTCACAGGACTGAGCTTGGACGATTCAACCAATTACACGATAGAACTGCGAGCCGCTGATCTCGCAGGAAACACGTCCACTGTGGTGACCCAGAACTGGTCGACGAACCTTATTCTCTTTAACGAACTGGCTTCAACGGACGAAAGCTTCTGCGGCATCACCACAGCTGGGTCGGTCAAGTGCTGGGGACAGGTTCCACACTACGGCGTGAAAAGCACTCCCTTTGCTATTCCCAATTTAACATCTGGAGTGAGTGCAATCGCCGGCAGTCCCTATAACTACTGTGTGATTCAATCCGGCAACGTACTCTGTTTCGGTCCTTTTCTCGATGGTTCGAACGCAACGTCTCATCCACCGACTGCAATCGCAGGCCTTCAGTCAGGCACTGCCACCGAAATTTCTCTGTCCAACACAACCTACTGCGCGATTGATGCAGGAACTGTGAAATGCTGGGGCAACAATTCTAATGGGCAAATTGGTGATGGCACGCAAACTCATCGAACAAGTCCTGTTAGTGTGACGAGTGTGGCGGGAACGGCGACCCAAATTTCCCTCAGCTCACAAGGTTCGACCTGCATGATGATCAATGACCTTCGATACTGCTGGGGTAACAACGACAACTCGAAACACTATCTTGGACTTGAGTACTCCTCAGGAGTCTATCTGCTATCGCCATCGACTCTATGGCGACGAGCAGATGCCCTTACACGGATGAAGAACGGATTCTATGGGATAAAAGCGGACGGCACACTTCACTGCTGGGGCCAGGCACATCCTTGTGACACGCCTTCGTCCACACCTTATACCCCGGCGGGAATGACCAACATCTCGGATATTGCGGGCTACGGGACCAAGCCACCCAGCAGCGGCGTTAACGGCGGTGTCTGCTTCATTCAGTCGGGAAGTGTTCGCTGTCTCGGAAATAATTCTTATGGTGCGATGGGGCGAGTGCCGATCAGCACGTCGGATTTCAGTAACTTTGTCAATGTGAGTGGCTCAGGCGGCACTTACTTGAAGATCGCAGGACGCTACCCAAGTTTTTGTGCGATTCGTAGCGATCAGAGCGTTCAATGCTGGGGAAGAAACAACAAGGGTCAGCTTGGTGATAAAACCACCGTGGATTCAGCGACGGTCGTGAATCTGAACGGAAACTGATGTTCGCTTTTTTAAAGGCGACAAAGGCCAAAGTCCGCGCAATTTCAAATCGCCTTCACAATATATGCGACGCAATCATTGAGTGGCTGAACTCCTCGGCTCGCTTCATTCTCTACCCTCACGTCCATCGGACTTCGGCTGTCTTAACGGAACTCATTTCCTCGGCACCCTCAATATTGAGTCAAAAGTCGTACATCCTTTGAGGTTGAGACTCGCCTGAGATCCGTTCGAGCTTGCATCGCCGTATTCGGATTCCCGAACACCGCTTGTCGACTCCAAGAGGTCTTATTAGCGTGACGATTTTTGAGGGAAGGGAAGCAAGAATGAATTTGCCGGTCATCACAAAAACTCGCTGGTGTGTCGTTTCATTGATGATCTTGCTGGCAGGTTGCGACGTTGAGCAAAAGGAGTACGCCAGCAAGACCCATCATCACGATGGTTCATACTCACCACTGTCACACAGCCATACTGCAGCTGAACTGCCGACCTCTTCGTCTTTCAATGGGACTTCAAATTCGAATCGGATCGTACAACTGAATACAAATGGGCGAGTTGCAGCGGGTCTGAGCGAGCAGAGTCTCAAGCCCATCGTTCGATTTACGCGCGACACATTAAGCGCAACAGCTAGTGACTCCACAAAAGATTCGGCATGTGAAACCAGATTTGGAAGCGAGTATGTCGCCGCCGCTCCCTACGATCTCGCATTTTATGGATCACGGGTGACAGGCCTGAATATCACCGCTGCAGGCAATACAAGTTGTTGGACCCTCACGAATAATTCTCAAGTCCACAATATAGCAATTTCCGGGACAGCGTGTGCGTCTCCGCGCCTTATGTGTATCTTGAAAGAAGCTCCATTTCGAACTACTCGAGCCACACTTTCAACCGGCGCGACAAATGGAGACTTAGATTCACTTTGTGAATCTAATATTGGAGCGAGGTTCAAACTGGCAACTCAAGAAGACCTAATGTCCGCTTCGAACGCGACGGGAGCCAATCTTTGGGTTCACGGACCCAATATCCGCTCCATCAACTTGAATCTCTCTTGGTTCAGTTTCGAGGTTGGAGCAGGAAGCAGTCCCGCCCATGCTTTTTGTGTGCGAGGAGATTGATTTATGTTGTTGTCCAATCAATCGCGTTTGATCCTCTGAATGCTAATCCGCACATCACCCGAAAACAGAGGCTCGAGATCCAACGGAACCTGCGACTCCCGCGGGTCCGCTTCACCGAACAGCAAATAATGGACAGAGACTTCAAGTTTCGCGGCCACTCTTCGGACTTGGTCCGGATCCACCGAACGCTGTCCGGTCATCCAACCATGCAAGGTGGCCTTAGGAATCTTCGTTTCCCGAGCAAGCTGGGAAAGAGAGAGACGTCGTTCTTTGAGTATAGTCTCGAGCTGCTGACCCAGTTTCATTTCTTAAAAAGTCTGTCCGCATCTCCGCGAAAATTGAATTTAAGTTCGTAATCCCGGACAATCCGTTCGAGATGAGAAACGAATACGCCACCGCTCTTCACGAATACCGAACTCGCCACGGTTTGAGCCTCATCGAGCTCGCTCAACGTCTCGGGGTTGCCAAGTCCACGTGTTATGGGTGGCTTTGCGGACGTAGACCGCACGAAGAGGACCAACGTCGGCAGATTCTCGCGCTGACAAATCCATCTTCCTCCCTGATAGGATTGAGAGACGAGAAACTCCCACATGAGATCCATTGGCCGGAAAGTCTCCATTTGGACATCTCGCGTCGAAGAGTGCAGGACGGTGAAGACATTCGAATCAAACTGCAAGGTGAGACCTACAATCTCCTAAGGATGAGGGTTCGGTCGATCTCCAGCGTTCGCGAACCCACAATCCCTTGGTCGCCCAAAACGAAGGATTCGCGACGAAGTCCACATTGCGACTACCGCCTATTAACTCGCCGGAATCCTCGCTACCATCGCTCATCATGAAGTCTGCGTCGTCCGAACCCACTTCGTTCACCATTCACCACGACTACGGCCAACGCCACCAAGCCCTGCTGAGGCACCACGGCCTTGGCGTGAAGCTGAATCCGATGCTCTGGCTGGCGCAGGCCGCGCTCCAACTCATGCAGAAGCTGCAGCCCGCACGCCAATCCACCACGCAAATCGATACCAGCGGCCTGACTCTCCGCTACGGCTTCGGCTCGCAAAGTCACCTCTCTTGGTCCGACGTAAATCTCCTCGATCTTCACGCCCTCCGCGGCCATCGCCTCACGGAGCTCGGCAAGAATCAACCGAGCCTTCGCCCCCTTGTCGATTTTGCGAACGCCACCCGGTCCTTCAAGGTCCGCGTCCATCCCCACAAGGCGTCCTCAATCCGCCCGAGTCTCGGGAAACACGAGTGCTGGCACACCGACGTTCTCACGGTCTTAAACATCCCCTTGCCCAAGGCTCCTGACCTCCTCAAATTCCTCGAGGACATCCGACGCCAGCATCCGCACATCTCTGAGGATATCATTGTCGATGATTTTGAGTCTTAAGGCCGGACTCATCTCTGGGTGGAAGTCACACGTGGCAAGATCATCACGAACTTCGTATTCGGTGAGCTCGAGTCCAACTCGAGCCGCCCGCCATGCGCACCCAGAATTCCAGATGAAATACTCAAGCCCAATCCCGTACCCTGGCCGACTTCTTTGGTTGTAAAAAAAGGCTCCATGATACGATCGCGCAGCTCTGGAGCGATGCCGTGGCCGCTGTCGATCACCGAAATCCGAACCCACTGCGAGTCTTGTTGCGCAGAGAGAGCCACCCAGCGATCGGTTTCGGTCATCACAGCATCGTAGGCATTATTGAGCAGATTGACGAGCACCTGTACCATTTGCGTGGGAACCGCAAGAAGAAACAGATCACGCCAGGTCTCTGACTCCAGATGCAGCTCGACCCCATGATGTTGAAACCTCGCTCGGGAAAAACTGATAGCGTCCTCAACTATTTGCTGCACGCTCACGATCTCCAGAGGATCTCGAGAGGCCTCGCGAGAATACAAGCGTAGGCCTCGGACGATTTTGCTAATTCGATGCGAAGTGCGCTCAATCGTATCGATTTTAGAATGTAAGTCGCTGAGCTTATCAAAACTGATCTGTAAACTCGCTGACGAATCAGTTGGCAACCCCAGACTCATCTTCAAAAGAGTCGCCGTCGCCGTGATCACCGCGAGCGGATTGTTCACCTCATGCGCCACGCCTGCGGCCATTTCACCAAGCGACTGCATTTTTGCAGCCTGAACCAGGGTGGCTTGGGCTGCTCGCTGTTCGGTAATATCCGAAAAGGTCGCCACCACATGAGTGAGCTCTCGTTTTTGAACTGAGTCCTCCGCAATTCGACCGCCCGAGGTAATCGGTGCCGTGTTAATGGAGATCCATCTGAGCACATTCGGCTTAGTGGAAATTCCCATAATGACATTATGCTGGGGCTCCCCTGTTCTGAGTGTCACCATGGCGGGATGTTCTTCGCCAGGAAAGGGACTGCCATCCACCTTCACGGCGCGCCATTCCGGATCAAAAGAGGTTTTACCGCGCATCTGATCGGAGGTGAGTCCGAGAATTTTCAAGGCCGCCGAGTTAAAGTCTACAATCGCACCGCTTAGATCTTGCAGTACAATGCCGTCATTAAGTTGAGAGAAGGTCGTCCTATAGAATTCGAGCTCACGATTGTATTCAGCTAACCTGAGACTTGTATCGCGAGCTTTCAAGTGACGCTCGACCTGACCCGCCAGAAGGCGCAGAGCGGTGCGCTGCAGATCTGTCAATTGCCGAGGCTGACGATCAATCACGCAAAGCGTACCGAGCGGCAGATGACGGTCGCCGAATCGCAATGGAATTCCAGCATAAAAACGTATGTGTGGCTCTCCGACAACGAGTGGATTCTGGGCGAACCGATCATCCAGCGTCGTATCGCGAATTTCAAAAATGTCGGATTGAAGAAGGGCGTGAGCGCAGAAGGCTTGGTCTCGAGGCGTCTGGCGAGCTTCCAAGCCCAGACGAGACTTGAACCATTGCCTCGATTCATCCACCAGACTGACCAGTGCGATCGGCACGTCGCAAACCTGAGCAGCCAGTTGTGTGATTTGATCAAACTCAGCCTCGGGCTCCGTATCAAGAACCTCGAGAGACCTCAGCGCCTGCAGCCGTTCATCCTCTTGCGGATGAAGTTCGGCAATTTTCATTTCGCGCCTCCTCCGGTCTCAACCCCTTAAGTTTAATTTTATGCGAATACAGAGAGCGACGACAACTCGTCCCCTCAGACACATTTTGGCGCCCCACGTTCTCGACCAAAGTCTCGTGGGCGCCCCGGGCCCGATTTCCTCCTCCAGCCGGTGGGGAGCCGCCCTTGCGTTCGTCGCAGATTTCACGCATTCCGCGAATATTCCGCTACAAAGGGACAACGTATTGCGAAGTCAGCCTCACCGCGGCAAACTGCACTCATGAAGAGCGCGACTTTAATCCAAGATCGCCGTCCGGCCGGAGGCCATGTTTCGCTGCTCAATCTACTCCTGACCCTCATTGTCTTGGGCAACGTCGCGTGCAATGTGAGCCAACCCCAGCCGAACAACAACGATGCCCGCGTCGGTGAGGCTTCCGCACCTTGTACGAATTTTCCTCTCGGTCTTTACGCTGATCCACAAGGTGAAGTGCAGATCGCCCTCCGACGCCCCGAGGATCAACTCCGCATCCTTCTGGCTGAACTCGGACAAGAACTGACAGTCGGCAGCGGAACGCAAAGTTTCGTCGATACGCTGACCGGCCAGCCGCAACTGCAAGCTCAAGCGCGATGCGAAGGACGCGCCTTGCGAGTTCAAGGAACGCGACCCGCGAGGACGGGCTCAACAACTTCGCAAAACTTCGACTACAGTATTGAACTTTCGGGCACTGACCTCTCGATCACCTCGATCATTGGATCGCGCTTGAGATCCACTCTCGTTCGCCTCGTTCCTTCAGGCGGCTCGACCGTTGCGGATCTGCATGTTCTGCTCGCCTCTTCTCATCGACCCGATCGCTGCCCCAGCTTCGCCCGTCAAGCCATCGCCTTTGTCGGCTCATCCTCGACAGGCCGCGCTCTGCAACTCACTTTGCATACCCCCTCACGCAAAACGCCGACGCTGAAGATCGGAGCGGACACTTTGTCTCTGGATGGCGTCGCCCGAACCCAACAAGGCATCACACGCCTTGCACTTTGCGACGCCCAAGGCGAGATCGCCTTTATTCAACTGGGCCGAATCGCCGAACCCTCAAGCGCGAGACTCCAGGCCACCGCAACACATCTCCGCGGCCAATTGCGGATCAAATCCAGCCGATGGACGACGGAAGAGAGCTTCTTGCTCGCGCCCCAGTGAAGCGCCACCTGCAGATGGTCGAAGCTGGACAGATCCCAAGCGCCAGGGGAACCTGCCGAAATGAAAATCGCGATCTTCGACACGCACAAGTTTGAGAAGTCCTACTTCGAGACTGCGAATCAACAGCCGCGCGCACACAGCTCGACACCTCATCGAATCACCTGGCTCGACGCGCGATTGAATTCGCAGACGGCGCGACTCGCCGTCGGCCACGATGCCGTCGGATCATTTGTGAATGATCGAGTGGATGCGGAGACTTGCTCCCAGCTGGCCGCGCTCGGCGTGCGGCTGATCGCGCTTCGCTGTGCGGGCACCAATCACGTCGACTTGCAGGCCGCTCGACTCCACAAGCTGCAAGTCGTCCGCGTTCCCGAATACTCTCCTCACGCCGTGGCCGAGCATGCCGTGGCTCTCTTACTCACCCTCAATCGGAAAATACATCGCGCCCACAACCGCGTCCGCGAGATGAATTTCTCTCTGGATGGTTTGGTCGGTTTTGATCTGTACAAAAAGACGGTGGGGGTGATCGGTGTCGGTCGGATTGGACAGGTCTTCGCCCAGATCATGAGCGGCTTCGGCACCGAAGTCCTCCTCTTTGATCCTCAGACGCCAACTGCCTTCGCTGCGAAGGTCGGCGCCCGCGTGACTTCGCTCGAAGAACTCTTACAACGCAGCGATGTGATCTCGCTCCACTGTCCGCTCAACGAGCAAACTCGCCACATGCTCGACGCCCAGCGCTTTTATCAAATGAAGCCCGGCGCGATGATCGTCAACACGGGCCGCGGAGCCCTCATCGAAACGCGAGCTTTGATTCAAGCCTTGAAGTCGGGGCGACTGGGCGGCGCCGCTCTCGACGTTTACGAAGAAGAAGCCGGCGTGTTTTTTGAGGATCTCTCCGAAAGAGGCGTGAACGATGATCAACTGGCGCGCTTGCTGACGTTTCCCAACGTCTTGATCACTTCACACCAAGCTTTTCTGACGCATGAGGCCCTTACGGCGATCGCGCAGACCACGCTGCAATCTTTGGATGAGTTCGAAAGCGGCCGGCCGCTCAGCTCACCGGCCTTTACATCGCGCTGATTTACACTGGATTAGGCGCCAAGGGGCATGCTTCGAGCCAAACTTTCCGCTTGTCGTTCCGCTTCGACACGCTCTTCATCCGTCATCGGACGCACGCCCGGGCCTCCCGTCGCGCGATAGGTTTCGACATGCATGATCAAGTCAGTCTGCGCTTCCATCAGCTCGGAAACCGCCACAGCGCGAGCGGCCTCGTCGCCTGACCCCGAAGTGGGCGTTGCACTCGGCGCTTCCAATCGTCGAATGCGCATATTACCCAGAACTCGACCGAGAGCATGGTTTAACTTGGGCGAGACACCGGCCTCCTTCATCACATCGTGTGCCGTAGTGGCGGCCCGGAAGTAGCGCGCCACTTCACGCATTTCCACGACATTCAGTTTCGACACATCGAGGTCCCACGACAAAAATCGCATGCGCAGGTAGGGCAAAGTCCCCTCACGAAGCTTCGAAACGCGGGATACGGCCATGGCGCCGAGGTAATTGTAGCGAGCCTGCAGCAGCATTTCCAAAACGCGAGGATAATTCAGGGCCTCTCGCACGTAGCCCGGCAGTTCGGTCACCCGTACTTCGCCGCGATCCATTTTGCCTTTCGAGGCCAAAGCTTCCCGCAGCATCGAGTACATCGTCATTTCGGCAACGCCAGGCTGACGCTGGCGCATCGCGGTCTGCTTGGGGTTCACCATGTGCAGAGCGGCCGCCAAGGAGTTGAAGTTCATTTGCCGATTCCCGGTTTCCGAATCCCGTGTGGCGAAAGGATCAACTTCGGTTTGGCCAGGAAGCAAAAATTCCTGGACGTCCTTCATGAATTCCTTCATCGCGCTTTCAGCTGCCTCAATTCGGCGAACTGGTGTATCTTCGCCGATGCCGGACCAAATCTGATACTCAAAACTCATGAAGTACTTGCCAGCCTCGCTCACTTTACGGGCCGAGTCCTGAGCGCTCACCAGGGCCGTCAAGGAATCGCGGCGCGCCTTCATCGAATCACCTTGGCGGAGAGCATCGTACATCTCGCCCATTTGCCGGCCGAGCTCATCGCTCGTGCGACCCAAGTGCTGCGTCTGATCGCGCATGTCCATGGTCGCGTCGTGCATATTATCGAGCTGTTTCTTGGCCTGACAGGCACTCAGTCCCACGCCCAGAAAAACGGACAACAACATGTTGAGACTCATCTGTTTCATGGGCACTCTCCTCGAGTGACAAAATCCAAGGCTCGAAATTCGGCCGTCGATGACGGAATGGGCAAAGCTGGTTCCAGCCTCATTCCCCCTCCATTTCGAGCCCGCGGCCTCCCACCCTGTAAAAAACTCCAAACAAGGCGAAATCCGCCGCTATTTCAAACACTTGTCGCCCACCCGAGTATCCCTCGGCGCAAGTCAGCCATGCCCTTGCATATCGCCAACTGACCACTCGCAGCGTCCCATGCCTTAACTCCCTCCAGCCACTAGTATCGAAGTGTGGACCCTGACGACGACTCGAATCCTCCCGTAGGCGACAATTCTGGCGACAAGCCAAATCGCCCCTCCTCGCGAACTCCGCAAAGCTCCGCAAGCTTTCGCGGACGGCGACTCGACACCACACCCACCGAGGATTATTCGCCCCAAAGTATCTGGGAAGATGCTTCGATTCGCGCCGTTCTCGTGGCGATCTTTGGCAATGGCCTCGTCACCATAGCGAAGTTCGCAGCCTGGTTGGTGACGCGTTCGCCCTCGATGCTCGCGGAATCCGTGCACTCGTTGGCTGACACTTCCAACCAAATTTTACTTCTGGTCGGCATTCGCCACTCTACAGGCCGAGCCACCAAAGAGTTTCCCTTTGGCAAAGGCCGCGCGCGCTATATCTGGAACTTGATCAGTGCGGTCGGGATCTTCTTTGTTGGATTTGGTTTCACAGTTTGGCATGGCATCGAGGCGCTGATCGCCACACAACCGACTGATTCCGTTTCCACCGGTTTGGAAACTTGGCTCGTCCTGCTGCTCGCCTTGGCGATCGAAGGTTACACCTTG
This sequence comes from Pseudobdellovibrionaceae bacterium, assembly GCA_947462815.1. Lineage (GTDB taxonomy): Bacteria > Bdellovibrionota > Bdellovibrionia > Bdellovibrionales > JAMPXM01 > UBA2339. The sequence goes on along the minus strand of CANHQR010000023.1, from coordinate 6,864 downwards.
TTTGTCGCATTTCGCTCCGTCAACGAGGCTCGCGGAGACATGGGATTTTGGGAGTTTGTCCGACATGGCGATGACCCGACCGGCGTCGCCGTGCTTCTCGAGGACAGTATCGCCGTACTCGGCGTTCTCACCGCCTTCGTCTGCATCGGCCTCTCGCACTACTTTGATTCGCGCGTTCCCGATGCGATCGGCGCCATCATCATCGGTTCGCTTCTCGGCGTGATGGCCGTCTCGCTCGCGATCGCCAACGGCCGAATTCTCATGGGTCGGGCCATGAGCGTGGATCGCGAGGTCGAAATCCGCGAATACCTGGAAAGCCTCCCATCCATCGAACGCGTGACTTCGCTGAAGACCGCCGTTCTCGCGCCAGGGAACGTCCGTCTCGCGGCGGAAATCGAGTTCCACGGCTCAGCTTTCATCGACCGCGATCTCATCGAGCGCGATGCCGACCGCATTCGCGAGGGCGAGGACGCTGCGCCTGTTTTGTATGAAACCGCCGAGCGTATGGTGAGGGTTATGGGCCGTGAAATGAATCGCTTGGAAATGCAGATTCGCGCCCAGTTCCCCGAAATCAGTTACATCGACCTTGAAGTGAATTGAGCCCGCTTCGACTGAGGGAGCTGACAGCTTTGACTCTTGAGAACACCTCCGCACTTCCTTACCTGCTCACCCTCGGCGCGGCGCTCTGCTTTTCTAGCGCAAGCCTCATCTTCGCACAGTTTTCCAAGCGCCTAAGTGTATTGTGGGTCAATACCGTGAAGGCCTTGGTTGCGGCGATCTTGTTGATCCCGACCATCGCTTTTCTCTACGCCACTGGCATGACTCCCGCTGTGACGCCAGATCTCACCTCCGTCGGACTGCTCGCGCTCTCGGGCGCATTGGGCCTCGGCATCGGCGATCTGTTTTTGCTCGACGCCTTCACACGACTGGGTGTTTCGCGCACGCTCATTCTCTACGGCTTTCAGCCGATCGGTCTGGGCTTGGTCGCCGCGATATTCCTCGGGCAGGCCTTCCCGATTGGCAAACTGGTCGCTGTGATTTTTTTGATCGCCTGCCTCATCATTTTTAGCTTGGAACGCTACAAGGAGTCGGGACATTGGGAAATCAAAGGCCTGATGAACGCGCTGATCGGTGTCAGTCTCGATAGCACGGGCGTGTTCATCTCACGCGTCGCCTTTGACCACAGTCCCGAGCTGCATCCGCTTGAAGGACACTTCATTCGCTGCCTCGGCGCCTTGAGCTGCTACGCCACCATTTCATTCTTTTACAAATTTCGAGGCCAGCCCGAGCGACGCGTCCTACTGCGTGAGCATTGGCGCACACTGTCGCCCGCCGCACGACGCTGGATCCTACTGGGTAGTTTCGGCGGCACTTATCTATCTCTGTGCTTGTATCTTTCAGCTGTGCGGATCGGACACCTCGGCTCCATCACCGCCGTCGGGATCACGGGACCAATGTTCGCGGCCCTGCTCGAAGCTGTGCTGCAGAAAAAGCGACCCAGCGGTTACCTCGCCGCGGCCTTTGTCGCCTTCGTGATCGGTTTTGCCGTTTTGCTACTGAACTGAAGAAGTCGGATCTGAAGAAATCGGATCCGAAGAAGTCGGATCTAAAGAGACTCGGCGAGATTTCCGAAAATCTGCAGGATGCGATATCGATTCGCCTTCACCTTGTCCGGCCAAGTGTCGGTGTTGTTCTTGAACCACAGCCAGTTGATGATGCTCGACACACTCGATCGGTCCGGCGGTTCACCATAGGACAACAGGTACATGTAGAGAGCACGGACCTCTTCGTCATCCGTAAAGCCCGAGGCCTTCTTCAAGATCGGCTTAAACAGGTAGAAAGCTCGGTCGGCTTCCGCCAAAGATAGGCGACCATCGCGATTGGCGTCCCAACGTACGAAGATGGCTTCAATGTAATGATGAATCGAAATGGACCGATCCATCTCCGGCGAAGTCAATGGTCCAGTCGCCGGCTGCTTACGCGACGATCGAGAAAGATGATGGAAGAAGCCCTGCCACCAACCTTCATCAAAGTCGCGAGAGAGACGAACCCAGTCTCGCATTTCAGCGAAAGTCTGACCATAAGTCCGCCGAATCACGCGGGCCCAACACGCCTCATCCACTCGCTGAAGCCCCGAGGAGTCGGGTCCGCGGCCGGTACAAGACTGATAGACCGCCGTACGAGCTCGTTCCGAAATCGGCGAACCCGCGAATGAAAAGACAAACAAATCGACAGCTTCCAAAAACCCAAGCCGATCATCACCATTCGAGGAGTACAAAAAGATATTAGCGATTTGGAATCCGGTGCTCCAAATCGTCTCATCGTCGGGCGCCAAAAACTCCAGGTCGACGGCGATCCAGCGCAAGTCGCGGAAGAGCTCTTCGAACTGCGACAGCAAAATCCCATCCATGCGAAGTCGTGAGGGATCCGCCACGTAGCCATAGCCTAAGTTGCGCACCAGCGCCTGCTTCCAATTGATGCCGTTGAAGGCCACGCGATCCAAAGCAATCTTCGAGCGCTCGCGCTCCCAGAGCATGGTGCCGTTCGCCGCCGTACTGAGCGGCACTTCTTTCTCGAGAACCGCGAGCATGTCGGACCAAGATTCGGCGTGAATCGGCTTGTAGCTGCGCCACAAGCGCGTCACCGTGTTCACCGGAATCGCGCGCCCCGACAAGGCCGGATTTTCACGAACAGCCTCGCGCTCCACCCGCTCCCACATCTGTTGATTTTCAATCCATCCCAGAAGGGCCGAGCGAGCACGCGCGAGGTTCACCTTGGTCAAACCGTTTTGAGCGGTTCGCTCACCGCGAGCCGTGCGCGGATCACGTGGATCCAGAGGGCGAAGGCGAGCCGAAATTCTCGGTGGATTCAACATCTTCTCGAGAATGGGACGTGCCAAGTCTTTAACTGTAGAGGCGCGAATCGTCGTATCAAAAGCCTCTGAAGCGTAAACGGCATCGATAAAGTCATCGATAATTCCGTAGTCGATGACGCCCGTACCTTTGGCATCAATCGCACCTTCCAAAATATCGGCAACCTCGTTGATTGAAATTTCAATTTGGCTGAGGCCTTCGCCACGCAGAAGCTCACGGCCGACAATCAAGTACTTGAAGCGAAGAAAGAGACCATAAAGACGACCCGTCGTCGCCAAAATCGAGCGCCATTCGTCCGGCGCGATCTGATCGCCACCCGGGCGAATGAATAGCGCCTTTGCAGATGTGATCAACGGCATCTGTTTGGCGAACCATTGCGGACCTGTCCAATTCGAGCGACCTCGATAGAGCTTCTGAAATTCAACCAGCAAAGTTGCAAAGTTCTCCAGCTTGTAGGGCTCGCGCGCTTGTGCGAACAAGCCTCCGAGCTGGTCCATGGTGAAGGAGAAATCCGATAAACCTTGCTCGATGAGACTGGGGTCCCACGAAGCCCCATTGTCCGGCAAACTCCGATTCAGTAGGCGTACGTACGGGCGCATGCGCACAGCTTCGGCTTTCAACACGCCGATCATTCGGCGAGCGCGATCGAGCTCAAGGCGTGTGATCTGCGTGGCTTCGCCACCCAACAAAAACTGCTTGATCAGCATGACTTCGTTCAAGAACGCATCGCTGAGCCGAATGTCGCCGAGAAAATAGCGCTCCAGGAAAGAGCGCAGCTCCTGCGTCGAGTAGGAATTGCGCTCGCGCGATCCGCGGGCATACATCGCGAAAGTCTCGAGCGCGGTATCCACACACTCGAAGGCTCTTTCGATCTCGCCCTCGCGAGCATTGCCGCGAAAGTAGACTTCGATGGAGTCCAGAGAGTCCGACATGCACGCTGAGGCTTTGTTATCAATGTTGAGAGGTTCGCCCGAGGCCGACTTATCTTGCGTCGACAGTCCACACGCACTGAGTGTCCAAGCCAGCAAAAGGCTGCTGGAGACCGCGCGTCCCATCGATCGCCAATTCGCCAACAGACCTATCAAAGCATGTCGCTCTGCTTTTATGGACAAGGTCCCTCACCCTCTTCGAGGCCTAAATGAATCGCCCAACGTTTTCGGACAAAAGCTCCAGCCCTAACCGATTCCTAAAAATCGTCCTACTCGTATTGACGATTTATGCACATGTTCGTCAAAGCCTCTCCAAAATAGAGAGCTTTCGCTCTCTTGTCATGGCTCCTCAACTTCAAAACGACCTGAGCCAGGTCCGAGAACCCGCCCTCAACCCTATTGCTAACGCACTTGGTCAGTCTTTCATGAGCCTGAAAAGCCTACCAGTCGAGTTCACCCGCTTCTGGACCCCCTGCGACGTCTAAGCTGATTGACGTGCTAGCCCTAGGCCCAGCTATCGTCCTGTCATGACTCAAGATTCACGACTTCCCGACGGGCCCGTTCTCCTCATCCGCATGGATCGCATCGGCGATTTGGTCCTCACGCTACCTTGCGATGCAAGTTTCGGCCTCCGCGAAGATGGCAGCGCACGCGCCGACTGGTGGGTCGCACCCGGCCTGGGCTTCATCGCGGATCACGCAACTCCTCGCCGACGAGTGCGTGAAGTGAAATCCAAAATCGGATGGAGCGAATTCTGGTCGCTCGTCAAGGAAGTGAAACGACGGCAATACACGGCTGCGGTGATCTTTCATGCACCATGGTGGGTGAGCGCACTGGTCGCCTTCGCGCGAATTCCAATTCGTGTGGCTGTGAAAAGTCAGTGGCATACCTTCGTGTTCGCCAACAAAGGTGTGCGCCAAAAACGCAGCCTCGCAGAGTTCAGCGAACTCGAATACAACTACCGACTAATCGAGCAAGGCTTTGGCTTGAACGAGAACTCCATTGAACGCGAGACTTTGAAATTCGCCGTCAGCGAAGCTTGGTCGAAAGCGACACTGTCGCGCCACGGCCTCTCCGCGAACGAGTACTCCGTTGTCCATCCCGGCATGGGGGGCTCGGCCCGTAACTGGAGTGCGACCCAGTACGTGGCTTGGCTCCAAGAGGCCGCCGAGCAAGGACCGATTGTGATTACGGGGACAGCCCAAGATGCGACCTACCTCGATCCGATTCGCCAAGCCCTGGGCGGATCCAAAAATCTCTTTTGGTTAGATGGCAAGATCACGGGGCCCGAGCTTCTCCATGTGTTGGCGCACGCCAAACGCGTGCTCGCACCGAGTACAGGAATCGCGCACCTCACCGCCTCGCTCGAACGACCTCTCATCGGCATTTACTCCCCAGTTCGCGTGCAACACCCACGGCGCTGGGGCCCTATCGGCGAAACCGTGCAGGTGCTGGTGCCTGAGGTCGATTGCCCAGGGAAAAAGTCCTGTTTGGGTCCTCAGTGCTCGCAGTATGACTGCATGTCGAAGATCTCCAGCGAGACGATTCGTCCACTTTGGTCCGCTCTCGATATGTGATGAAGTTTTGGATCGTTAACAAATGATCGTTGATAAATGCGCGTTAAACAAAAAGGAGTCCAACATGTCCGCAAAGTTCAAACGCCAGCGTCTGTTCGTCGCGACACTTGCCGCACTGAGCGCTTTGGCGATGGGAATCGCGACGGCAGCCTACGCCGCGACACTCACTTTAAATCCTGGCGATACCGTCACGATTCAACCCAACTACCCGACCACTGTGACCTGCGCCGCAGGGCCGGCCGCTCCCGATTGCACGCGTGCGATCGCCACCTATCAGTCGCGCTACAATGCATGCAAGCGCAGCTACCCCGCTTCGACCTGTTACAACAACGAGTGGCCGGCATTTAAATCGCGTGCGCCCGCTTGCGTGGTCGACGCTTTCGACGTCTGCGTTCAGACGTGCGAAGAAAGTTACCCTTCTTCGACCTGTTTCAACAATTGCCGCTAAGAACTTGAGTTTGAAAGCGGCGGGCTGAGGCCGCCAATCACCCGCGGCCAACCACACAGGCCTTCCGCCCCCAAGGCGAAGGCCTAGCTCGAAGTCTTCAGATCACAATTCGCAGACTTCTCATCCCTACTTGCAGCCCGACGTCGAGATTTGGAACGAAAAGACCGCCTTTGGTCGCTGAGGACCTTCCGCCACAGGGCCGGCCTGGTAGAATGTGAGACAAGCGCACACCAGGAGGCCCGATGTCGTCGACCACTCAGAGCTCAGAGTTGCCCTTGAATCCCTGTCGGTCCTTCGCCCTTTGCCTGCTCGCTTGCGTGAGCGCCCTCTTCTCGAGCCCCCACGCACACGCCCTCGTCGAACTCAAAGGCGGCTACTCGAGCCATACGGTAGCCCCCAGTTCTCTCGATGGAGCCTTCACAGGTGTCGCGAAGATCAATCAGCTGCAGTCACTCAGTGCAGATATCATGGCCAACGTGCCACTCATGCCGGTGGGCCTGGGCCTCCGTCATGAGATGTTGAGCTTTAAAGGTGACGTCGGTGGCACCAGCAGCAAGATCGATTGGAAACGAACGAGCGTCGTCGCGAACAAACGGTTCATCGACACAGGAATGTATCTCGGACCAATCGCCACTTTCGCGATGTCGAATGACTTCAAGTACTCGATCACCAACAACAACGTGACAACGACCTACAAGGCCGAAGCGCAGCTGAACGGCACTCTTGGTATTGAGGCGGGAATCAAACTGCTTTTGATCACCATCGGCGTCGAAGCCGGATATATGCATGCTCCCTTGGGCAATCTCAAGACTGATGCCGGGGTCGAGTACTTGAGCAACGGCCAGAAGGTGGATGTGACGATGTCAGGCCCTTACTACCGCGGCACTTTGGGTTTCAATTTTTAAGAGCTGGGCCCTTTGATTGTGCTTAAGCCTCGCATTCTCGCGGCGAAGGCGTGGCCGAGATCTCGCCTTCAAGCGTCGAGAGCGAATTTGCTAAAAGCCTTGTGAGCTACTCTGCATAAGTCCCCACCGGAT
>CANHQR010000022.1 GCA_947462815.1 Pseudobdellovibrionaceae bacterium | reverse complement strand
GGTCACACTCATCGTGATCGCCCTGGTCGCTCGAGGATTTTTTAAATTCTTCGGCGGAATGAAGTCGCAAGTGATACGCGAACGACTGGCCTCTGGCGGAGCGACAGAGGGGGCTCGCCTTCCGGACCGTAGTCTACAAGACATGTTGTTGCAGGCCGAACAGCACTTGCGTGGCGGCTCCGTCAGCGCGGAACAGCTCGAGGCTCGTCGTCGTGAACTGGCGGCCGCCAAGCGCCGGACGCGACTTGAAGCTCAGGCGATGCGTCAGCGTGTGCTCGCAAAGAAGGCGCCGACGGACTCTTCTCTAAGTTCAAATATGAAATCAGAGCCGGAGTTGGGCGACTCGTCAGCTGCTGGCGAAGAGTTGTCCATCGTCTTGTCGCCACGTCGAAGGTTGCGCCAGCCGATCAAGGGTCGAAAACGCGTTCAGCGGCAGAAGCGACAGGGTTCAGTTCGGCCGTCGAACATGGACTCAAAGATCTTTTAGTCGCTCGATACAAAATTCAGCGAAATTGCGAATGGCGAGCGCTTGCGACCTCGATGCGGGTGGACTCACCAAGTGCAGAGGCGCGGAATCCAGACTATAGGACTTGAGCACGTGAACGAGAGTGCCAACTTTGAGTTGGTCGATCACTAAGAACTCGGGCAGGGTCGTGATCCCATGCCCCGCGATCGCGAGGTCGCGAAGTGATAGCAAAGAGTTCATCCGAAGTCGTGCTTTGGGGCTCCACTTTTGCCTTGAGCCGTCGCGGCGATCGACAATGCCGCGACTCACACTGAGGCCGAGAAGCGGTGTGAACTCAAGAAATGGAAAGTGTTCCAACTGCTCAAGTCGACTTAATGGGCCGAGTCGATCGATCAGGTGGGGCGATGCCGCGAAGAGAAAGTGGGGCCGGCCGAGGCGCCTTTGCAGCAAGCTTGAGTCTTTGAGGCGTCCGAATCGAAACGCAAGGTCGATGCCCTCTTTGACGAGATCGCGGACTTCTCCTGAGTAAATGAGATCGAACTCCACGTGCGGATGAGATTTGGAGAACTCAATGATGAGCGGATTGAGAAGTGCCAGGCCAAAGTCTTCTGGCGCTGTAATGCGAATGCGACCACGAACATCTCGGCGTCGATCCTCGGCCGACTGGGCGGCCGATTCAATAATTTGCAGCCCTTCCTTGGCTCGCGAGTAAAGTTCGCGACCTGCATCCGTGAGCTGAAACTGTCGCGTGGTACGGTAAACCAGACTCAAACCCAGTTCGCGCTCCAGATCTTTGAGTTGCCGCGATACCCGGCTCTTCGGTTGGCGAAGCTTCAGTGCGGCTTGGGTGAAGCTTCCGGATTCGGCGAGCTGTACAAAGAGAGCGAGTCGGTTGAGGTCCACGCGTTCCTCTCATTCTGAGACAATTCTGATTGTTCTTTTTATGGCAACAGTGTCTCTCAAAAGTGTCTCCTGATGCAATAAACAAAAATGCCCGAAACTACTTCTGTTCGCGGTTGAGGAGTTTGTTAGGACGTCTGTTCTGCAAGTCCCGACTGCGAGGTCAAGTGAATGGGATCGTAGGGATGTTAACAACGGCGCCTCGACGCACGAGAGAATCTAGGAGACAAAATGCAAACACAACAGTCGTTTTTGAAGCTTAGTCTGGCGATGGTCACTGTGGCGACTTTGGCCGGATGGTCGCTGGGTATGGAACAGGCCGCAGCGAAAAAGCCTCAAGTTCCTGCGGCGGGAGTTTATGATTTGGATGTCATGCATTCGAAGGTGGGCTTTGAAATTCCGCACCTCGTGATTTCCACAGTTGAGGGTCGTTTCACCCAACTGTCCGGAGAAATGCAGATTGCCGAGAACTTTGCGAAGTCGTCGGTGAGTGCCAGTGTCGACATGAAGAGTGTCGACACGGCTGTCAAAGATCGCGATGATCATTTGCGAAGCCCCGATTTTTTTGATGTGGAGAAGCATCCAAAGATGACGTTTAAGAGCACCGACATCCAGGGTTCGGCGCAAAAGTTTAAGCTCGTGGGTGATCTGACGATCAAGGGAGTGACCAAGAAGGTGACTTTCGACGCTCAGTGCTTGGGCTCGGCCGCTGATATGTACGGAAATACGAAAGCGGCCTTCAAGGCGACGGCGAAGATCAATCGCAAAGACTTCGGTCTGACGTGGTCGAAAGTTGTGGAAGTCGGACCCGTCGTTGGTGACGAGGTGACCCTCACCCTCAACATCCAAGCGGCTCAGCGAAAAAAGTGAGGGTTTGATCGGACGAGACTTGGTTCGAGGCGGACCGATGGTTTCTCGTCGGTCTGCTTCGTGGCCTTAAATCAGTTTTGGACGCAGATTCATCTAAGGGAAGAGAGATTGTCATGAATTTCCAGCGCCAGCCGGCCCTCTTCTTCGGACATGGAAACCCGATGAATGCTCTGGCCGAGAATCGTTTCACTCGCGCGTGGCGTGCGGAGGGTGAAAGGTGGCGGGCTCGTCCGAGAGCTCAGCAGGCGCGCGGGATTCTGGTCATTTCAGCGCATCACTTGAGCCGAGAAGTTGAAGTGGTATCGCTTCCTGAACTTCCCAAAATTAATGATTTTTACGGATTCCCCGCGAGCCTTAGTCGCTCCGCATATCAGGCGTGGGGTGATGAATTGGCGGCCGATGAGGTTGCCAAAACTCTCCAAGCGCGAATCACCACCAATTGGGGGCTGGATCACGGTGCGTGGTCGGTGCTTATGCATGCGTGGCCAAAGCCTCAGCCGGGCTCACCGATCATCATCCCGATCAGCCTTCCTGTTCCATCGAATGATACACAACTGGAGTCGGTTGCACAGCGATTGGGAGAAGGTCTCTCGAAGCTTCGCGATCTGGGTTGGCTCGTGTTGGCGAGCGGCAACTTGGTCCACAATCTTCATGAGGTCGATATGTCGGGTGACCTCAGCGAAAGGGACGGACTGGCCTCTCAATCGCCGAGAGGGGAGGCGTCGTCCGTGGGCTGGGCGGAAAAGTTTGAGCAAGAGATCCTGCATCGAATTCTTAATTGGAAGCCGGGCATGAGGCTTCTCAGTTTGATCCCCGAAGGTCTTCAGCGCGCTCACCCGACGGCCGAGCATCTGTGGCCCTTGTTTCCCATCCTCGCATCGGTGCGACAAGATGAAGAGGCCCGAGTGCTCATACGGGGTATTCAGAATGCGTCGATTTCTATGGCCACCCTGTCTTGGTCGGCGCCGTCCAGCGGGAAACTGGACAGCGTGTGATTCAAGAGCAAAGCTTGATGTGAACTGTGTCAGTTCAAAACCTGTTCAAGAGCTTCCACGTAAAGCTCGGGCTCGTCGCTCGGCACGATGTGGCCTGCACGTGGAATTACGATGACGCCTCGACGACCGTAGATTTCACGATTCACTGCTGACGGTGAAAGTGTCTTCAAGTAGTTGGCTACAGCTTCTTTTTGATAAGTCGCGCGCGGCTCTTCTTCGCGTTCACCAAGGATCCAAACTCGCTTCGGCGAGGCCGTCCAATTTTGATTTCGAAGATCGAAGTCTTCCGCGGCCCTGGCCATCGACACCCAGGCTTGGGTCTGCAAGCTGGCCATCTGAGGGTTACGAAACTCGGGACGAGCCGCTGACATCTGGGCCACCATGCCCGACCAGTAGGTGAAGAAAGCCTGCACCTTCATCGATTCCGCATAGATCGGACCGTAAAGCGGAATCATGCTCACCCAATTCATCCAAGCTTCACCCATGCGGGCGGCCATCTCATTGGTCTCATCAAATCGTCCCTGGGGCGCTGTCTCGATCGCGAGAGGAAATACCCCCGGATCCAGTTTCTCGGTGACGATTCCCGAGTAGGACAAGCTGACGGGAACAAAGTTTCTCACGCGATGCGATCGAGCCACGGCCTGGGCCACGGCTTGAACTTCATCAGCGAAGATTTTTCGGTCAAGGCGAGAACCGCCAGCAAAGTGTGGAAGCTCGCTCAGATAACGAAAGCTTTGGTAGTGTGTTGAAAATTCCATCGTCACGACGTTCAACCCACGCTTTTGTAAATTCACGATCACGGGGTCTTGGGCTGACCAGCCTCGGTAAATGCCGGGCATAAAAATGAAAGTGGGTTTCGTCGCATCGACAATCATCGCTCGATAGCTGACGATTTGTCCGGGACCCACTTTGATCAGCGAATCGGTCGAGGTCTCCGCGGGAGTGCGCGACCCTCCGAGACTTGTGGCCTGGGCCACAGAGCCCCGAATCCCGGCGCTCGCGATGGCAAGGACCACAAGTGTAAGACTGAAGATTCGTTTCAAACCCAGACTCAACTTCGACGTCATAGTCCCTCCGGCACGATTTAAACCGAGCGGTAATGCGGTCGAGGAGGCGAAGCAAGCGAGCCTTTACTCCACTGGCGATTTTTTCCGGGGAGCCCCACTGTTGCCGCAGCGCATCCGGAGCTCGGTCTCGGTGAAAGTGGCTCAGTCAGCGCCTTAGCATGGGGCTCGTCTCTTTCTGATCTTGGCCCTATAGTTTTGAAGGGATTAGCACCTCGGACGGAAAGCAACACTTCATGAGATCACTTCTAGGAGGCCCCTTGATTCCAAAGCCCGCGCTCGCCCTTTCTCGTGATCGTCGGAACTCCATCTGGATCCGAATTCGGCTCAGTTTGTGCGTTCTCATATCCACCATGAGTCTCGGAAGCCTCATGGGATGCGCGAGCGCCGGCCGAACCGACACAGCGTCGCCATCTCGTGCGTTAGTGCTCATGACGGACTTTGGCGAGTTCGACGGAGCGGTCTCCGCTATGCGGGGAGTGGCTCACGGAGTTTCGCCAGCGATCAAAATCTATGATCTCACTCATCACGTCCCGCCCTACGATATTTGGTCGGGCGCCTATCGACTCAAGCAAACCGTCGCCTACTGGCCGGCCGGCACTGTCTTTGTGAATGTCGTGGACCCAGGAGTGGGAACTCAGCGCTTGAGCGTGGCACTCGAAACAAAGAGCGGGCATATTTTGGTTGGTCCTGACAATGGTCTCTTCACGCTGATCGCCGAGGATCTTGGTTTATCGAAGGTCGTACAAATTGAAGAGTCTCGCCAGCGCCTCAAAGGCTCTGAAGAAAGTTACACCTTCCATGGCCGAGATCTCTACGCCTACGTGGGGGCGCGTTTGGCCTCTGGACAAACCAGACTCGAGGACTTGGGCCCGACACGAAGCGAAGTTCAGCGAATCTCCTACCAGCGTGCGGCTATCAACGGATCGCGCTTGATGGGTATGATTCCCGTCCTCGATCCGATGTATGGAAATGTGTGGAGCAACATTCCCAAGACCATGTTGGAGTCTTGGCGCAACGGCCGATCGAAAATCAAAGTGACCATAAAGAATTCGGGCCGTCGTGTGTGGAGAGGGGAAGTGCCGATCGTGGAGACATTCGGCGGCGTTCCCGAGGGACAGACTCTCGGCTACTACAACTCGCTCCTCGATTTTTCCTTGGCTCTCAATATGCGAAACTTCGCGGTCCAACACAAAATCGCAAGTGGACCGTCATGGACGATCGAGCTCGAATAAAGAAGAAGCCCAGCCGCTGTTTGGGCTGGGCCATAAAAAACTCAACTTCACGACCTCTTTTAGGGCTTGGTGTTCGACAGCCACTCCATGCCCGCGGCGGCGAAGCCTAAGATCTGCGTGATGGTTTGATAGGCCTCCATGTCGTCGGCGAGTAAGCCTTCGATGAGTTCCTTCAAACCGGTTTGATCGGCTTGGAAGCTGCGGTAGGCGGGATTCATGATGCCCGACACCTCGAGACGAGCGCCTTGTTGCCCCTGGAAGTTCACGTCAATCACAGCGTGAATTTCCTTGAGTTCGACATCGCGCAATGGCTTTGTCGCCGGCAGCTGGCTGAAGTCCACAACGCCATCAAACTTGATTCGAGCTGTAACGATGTTGCCTTGAGGGTCTCGCTGCAGATTTTCGATCGCGATTTGCGCCTGAGCCGCTGCGCCATATTCAGCTGTGAAGTCCTTCACAATATTCATGGCCATCGATTCGATGTCGCCCGCGATCTCATTGACGACCTCTTGACCGAAGGCGCCAACAAAATCCATTTCGAGCGCGACCTTTGCAGAGAAGCGCGGTTCATCGCCTGTCGCAAGAGTCACATACTCGTAATCGCCTTCTGCGTCGAATTTCACCAGACGCGTGCCAATTTCTTCGGCGTGCAAAGCGGCGCCAAACTGAGTGGCGCGAACGCTGTCGACAGCCAATTGCGAAAAGCTAGCTTCGATTTTGGTGTTGGCGTCATTGGCCTGAGCCAAAAGGCCCGCAACCTTCGCGTTGATCTCGGCAACGGTCACGGTTGCTGCCAAAGCAGCTGTGGTGAAAAGTGCGAATGCGGCGACGATGGGTCGCGAAAACTTCGACGACATGAGTGTCCTCCCCTGTGAAGGTAACGTAAAAAGACCTTTGCCCCTTAAGAGGCTTCTGAGGTGGTCAGGGTTTAATCGAACTTTTGAGCGGCGCTAGCCTCGGCCGCAAAAGCTCTGCGTCAAACGCGGGGTTTGGAAAAACATGCTTAGTTGGGGCGCTCCTGATGAGGCGAAGCACGGCCTCAATTTGTAGGGCTTTTGTGGCCCCAGTGACCGAAGCCACACAGCGGTACCTGGAGACAATGTCCGAGCTGAGGAGCTGCTCCTTTGAGCTCACCGCCGTCCTCTGTAGGAAGTCGCTGTCAGAATTCTAACAGTCGCAGGGCGATCCCATCGCCTGTTATTCTGGCTCTTCGATTCCTCGGGCGTGAACCGCTTCGATGGTGTGGGAGAGGAATCGAGCGGAACGGACGGAACCGTTTTCGATCAAAACTTTAGGTGAAAGGTGAGTGCGTGAAAAACTCTTTGCTGGTCCTCAGTGCATTGATGCCATTTCTGGCCTCGGCCAAAACTTCCAATTTGGCAGCTTCCGAGTCCGCACTTTCTGAGTCGTCCAGTTCTGCGAGTTTCAATGCCGAAGACCCTAATCTTCAGTCTGCGTCGGGCTCTGGCGGAGGGGTTGAATATGCTCTCGTGATCCCCGATCACTCCACACCTTCGCAGGTGTCTCAACTCATCCGCGAAGTACGCAAGCTGCAGAGTCAGGGACTTTTAAAGTTCAACGCCGAAGACGGTGTGATCGAGGTTTCCAACTAACGTGAGCGGTTTCGGGAGCCTGATGAGGCCAAAACTGGGCCCATTGATTGTGCTGGAAAGTCCAAAATAACAAGTAATTCTGATCACTTAACCATATTGCGACGGGCCCGATCATCCGCCGGACCGATGGGGCCAGGCCGATGATTTGGGGCGAGCACAATGAAGTGGCCCATTTTACTCCGATTGCATCAAGACTACGCAAGTGGGCCAGCTGAGCTGGCCACCCCTTGGCCCGAGGTCGGAGCTATGTCACCGTAAAAGCATCTATGCCTGCTCGAACTCTTCACGATCGCCAGCGGTGCGGAACTCTCCTTCGATGGCTCAATCTGAGTTTTTGCGCCTTATGCCTGATGGCCTCGAGCGGCTGTCAGGGCCTTCTTCAGGATTCGGGAACAAGTGAGCTTGTGATCGCGGATGAATTGGCCCGTACAGTGGGCGACGCGATGGCCGGTATTGATGAGGCAGGCGGGGCTTCAGGAGAGTTGTCGCTGCAGACTCCGAGGAACGGAAGCTCATCTCCAAATATGTTGGCGATCTGGAAGCGCCTCATGCCCGAGGCTCATGCTGCCACTTGCTATGGGCAAGGCTACTCGGCATGTACGGCGAACTTTATGCAGCGTAATTTTGGCGGCTGCACTTTGGCTGGCGCGTATGTGCTCACAGGAACTGTGGATCTCACTTGGGTTGGTTCGGCGGTGAGCTGTACGTTGACCGGCACGGGTGGGAGCATTCGCCGCAGTCCCAATTTTACCCTAGCGGGCGGAGCCGGCGGCACACTTTCAGTCACTAAGTCGGGAAGTTTAGGGCAGGTGCTGACTTGGGTTTCAGGCTCAGGTACCAACAAGGTGTTCAACTATGAAAATGATGGGATTCGTCGCATCATCACCAGTGGTGGAAGAAGTGTGGTGGATCTCACCACCACAACCACCACGGCGATCACGGTGATCGGCACTCGCCGCAGCGGACGAAGTCTCAGCGGTGGCACGCTTCGCCTCACGAACAATCTGACCGGTGAGTCCTGCACGATGACGCCACAAAATGTTCAGTGGTCGGCGGGATGCACCTGTGCGAGCAGCGGGACTTGGTCCGGAAGCTGTTCCTCGACGGGAAGCTTTGCACTTTCCATCACCAGTTGCGGCGGCGGTATTGTCACCTACAATGGGCAGAATCGAAGTGTGAGCTTGGATCGATGTGTGGGGAGCTGAAGTGGATGGGGTATTGAAGCGATCCGGTCTTAGGATGCTGGTGGCTTTTGGAATGGTGCTGGTGAGCTCAGGTTGTGCGCATCGCGAGCTGCGCGAGCAGCGCCTCGCCTGGTCCGCTGGCGCATTTGCTGGGGGCGCCGTCATCGGCCATCAGGCTGCACCGAGTGGTGAGAGAAAAGAGCTCCATGCGATCTACTGGGGGGCACTCAGTGCCCTCGCCACTATGGTGGTCACCCAATACGCCATCAGCGATGAAGAGCGACTCAAAACCCTGCAGCTTGAAAATGCGGCCCTGAAAGCTCAATTTGATTTGCTTCGCCAGGGGCCGATGCAACTTCTTAAAGAGGGTACGGGTCGATTCAAGTCGGGCTTGCGCGACAGCGAGCTGGGTGACGCCAAGGATGGTCGTCAGACGGGTGTGACGGCCGATGGTAAAGGGCAGTGGAAGCTCTATAAGATCGACCGATGGCGCAGGGAAGGCGATCGACAGCTGGTTCATGAGGATCAATTGCTCGAGATTTTACCTCTCCAAGAGGACGATCGCGAGTCGCGCCGATGAAGGGGGCGCCGATACGGGTTCAGGCGACGCTCGGTTTTTGCCTCGCTTTGACGGCTGCCTTTCTCGCCGGTTGGTGTGGAGCTTGGTGGTTCGTTTCGAAGTCCGACGTCGGCATCGCAGGCGTTGAACTGTCACTCACGACTCAGCAAGAAACTCAGCTGCTACAAAGAGCGGATGAGTTAATGTATTTGCTCGATATGAGTCGCGCGTGGCTGGACTACAATTCGAACTCGGCGCGTGAATCTCGCACGCGAGCCTGGGAGCAGTTTCGACCTCAGCTGCAAGAGCGACTTCAGGATGAGTATCGAGCGGCGATGACCAAGATTGAACGACACGACGTGGAGCAACGCCTGCATGTGCAGCGTGTGGAGCAGATCGGTGAGCGTCGGTATCGAGTCCTCGGCCATCTGGAGCTTCAGGAGACACGCCCCGGAACTTCGCGACGAAAGTTGAGCCTGCCGATCCGCCAGCTTTGGGAAATTGAAATGACCCATCGAGATCTTCGGCACACTCGCGGCCTTCGTATTAGGGATTGGAGTATTGAGACAACTCCGGGAGATGAGGTGGAGAATGGTCCAAGCGCGGGATCAGATCCTGTCGCAGCTCAGGGATATCGTCTCTCAGTCGGTCATAGTTTGCAGATTCAGTTTCCTTGCACGATCACACAGGTGGATCTGCAGAGCCTTGGCCGCCTTGCGACGTCCATTCGCACGCAAACCGATGGGGATCTTCTCACCCTGATGCCGATCGAGACTGTGCGTGAAGCGACGCCAATTCAAGTCTCATGTGGTCCGCGCCGAGCGAATATTCTGATCTTGCCAGGTCCATCCGAGGCTCATTCGCACAGTCCGGTGGATCGCTACGGCGCCATCGCAAGTTCGTCGGTCAAGTCGCCGCGATCTCCTGTCCTAAAAGTGAAAAAAACAGTTGAAGAAGAAATGGGATTTGTGATCGACGAAGCCTCGCGTCCCTAAATCATGTCCCTCCGAGGCGACGAATCGAGAATTCGGTCTCGAGCCCATGCGGATGAGCTGGTCGAAACTTTAAATCGCCTCCGCGGGCTCGAGCTGTTTCTCCCGCGCTCCATGCGCCCACTCCGCGGCTTTCGACTTTGTCGGCACTCGGAGCGAGACGCTCCCGACCGAGGCGCTTCAGCAGTTCTTCGCTGAGGCCAGGTCCTTGATCTCGAATCAAGACGCGAATGAAGTCCTCCTCACTGAAAAGATGGACTTTCACCGGCCGATCTTCGCTGGCCTGAAAGGCATTGTTGAGAAGGGCATGAAGAGCTCGCTCGACATCTTCATCAATGAGTTCGTCTCGACCGAGTTGATCGATGATTTGAGTTTGTCGAGCCGTCTTGAACCTCGTCGCCAGCTCTTCGAGCACCGTCTTCAAGCTTTGCCGAAGCGAACGTGAAGTCCCCAGTCGGCGGCCGTCGTGCAAGAGTTGATCCGCCATACCTTCGAGGCGCTTGAGGGTCGCCAGAAACAGGGGTTTGGAATCAGAGGGCCAATCCTCTTCGAGACTCCGTAGACCCATCAAGGGCGAGCGTAGAT
This sequence comes from Pseudobdellovibrionaceae bacterium, assembly GCA_947462815.1. Lineage (GTDB taxonomy): Bacteria > Bdellovibrionota > Bdellovibrionia > Bdellovibrionales > JAMPXM01 > UBA2339. The sequence continues at coordinate 38,621 of CANHQR010000022.1, read as the reverse complement.
CATGCGCCAAGCGTTCACTCCAGAGCGACTGGCGACGATGGGCCTGAATTTCGAGCTCAGTCAGCCGCGATTTCTGCCAACTCCACCAGCTCCAAAGGCCCACCCCGCCTCCGATGAGTAGAGTCAAAAGCAGCATGGCCGTGCCTTGCGGAGATCGTGCTGTCGCCAAAAAGAGTGCCGATGGGGTGCTGCAAATCCAAAGCTCTTGGGATGTCGTTCCGTAAAGACTGAGAGGCAATCGAAAGCTCAGTTCGTTCCCCTCGCAGGCCTTCGATCGCACGATCGTCCAAGGCGCGAGGCCTTGCCAGTGTGCCAGGACCTTATCCTTGAGAGGAGCTTCCGACAGTTTCTCAGGTACTAGCAATTCCTCACTGATGTCTTCCTCCCACACTTTGAAATGCGCATGGGCCTGGCGTTGGAGGTCGCTCCAAACCCAGAGCAGGGACGAAGTCGTCGAGATCGCGACGAGGCCCAGAGTGACGACGAGGACAAGCCACTTTTGCTTCTCCCAAAAGCTCGGCGATGCGCTTGTAGATGAAAGGGATTGCATATGAGAACGATTTTAAGAGCATTTCGGGTTGGCAAACAAGCGTCACCGATTGGGGTGGGCCGTGGTGTCGCTTGTGCGGCTGTGAAATTTTCGACCGTAAAGCTTTCAGAGAATCCGAAGTTCAAGCGAGTTCCTCGACTCTATCCAATTTTCTTTTTGCAGTCCTTCGAGGGGCTTAGGTGTGGCCAGTCCGCAACACCTGATCATGGTCCGAGATTTGATCACAGCGCCATTCAATACAATCAGTGCGGATGAGCCGTGCTGGTTCCGGTGCAAGCCGAGATTAGGTCACAGCCTTTCCAAGGGCGGAGGGGAGCTCGGCCAAATGCATCGGGGTAATCAATAACTTCATTCCTTGAAGGAGGAAATATGAAGAAGGTCACCGCTCTCGTCGCTGCGATGGTCGCAACGACTGCTCTGAACGCTCACGCCCACTCGCTCCAGGCCGCCAGCGAAGTTTCCGCTGACTCGGTTCAGGGCTTGGTGAAGGCCGCAGAAGAACTCGGCAAGAATTCAGTTCAGTTCTCGAAAGACGGCGTCCGCTTGAGCGGCAAAGGTCTTTCGGCTCTGTTCGATATGACCGTCGACTCGGCAAAATCCACTTCGGGTGCGATTTCGCAGGCTGGCAACTACACGGTTGAGAAAGTTGAGTCGGCCGCTTCGGCATCGGTTAGATTGGTACAAGTGACGTTCAAGCACGTTCGTTCCGGGACTTTGTTTGTCGTGAACTTCTCGTTCGACGCTTCAACAGCTGTTGGCTCGGCCTCTTTGGATGCCGCGAAGACGTTGTTGTTGGTTGGTCGCAACCTCGTCATCGCAACCTCGGCTTCGGGCGTTGTGATCGTCACGGACTCCGTAACAGGTTCGAAGATGATGGCATCGGGCGAAATCAGCGAAGGATCGAAAATGATGATTGGCTCGCTCGGTCGCGCCGCTAAGACGTTCGGTTCGCACGTTGTGCGAGATCTCGACGTGCGCGCGTCGGATTGGCCGCAAGAGTCAGGTTACTAAGACTTAATTTGAATTCGGGCGGCCGGTCGTGGGCCGCCCGAATCTTTATCGCTGAGACGTATTCGCAATTCGCTCATTCCGGAGGTGGTCCTGTGAAACGAAGCATGAACCGCAAGGTCTTGATCGCTTTGGCTCTTTGTGTGGGGTTTGGTTTCAGCTCACTGTCGTCGCAGGCTCAGGCTGGCGAATGCAAAGTGAAGTCACCCTCCGATGGCATGATTGCTGATGCGATGAAGATGCAGGTCGTCGCCGAGCTGCAAATTGAACGATTGGCGCAAGCCTACAAAAAAGAAACCGGCAAAGATCTCAAGGTCATTCTCGTCTCTCGTGCTGGTCAAAACTTTGATGAGCTTCAAGTTCTCAAAGATGTTGATCAGCGCGGTCGCGTTTTGACGCCGCAGCGGATCGCTGAGCTCGCCGAAGCCGAAGTGCCTTACAATTCTGAGCGAGGGACTCGCGACAACTATCAAGTCTTCCAAGAGGCTGTGAAACGTTTTGCCGATCCCAAGCGGCCGATGAAGTATTCGCATATGGGCATTTTGCTACGTCATCATCCCGCGGGTCGAAATGAAAATGGTCAGCAGGAGTTCTGGTGGTTTCGTCACCAGCTTCGTCCATGTGTCGATGAAAGTCAGAAAAAAGAGGGGCTGGACTACAACAAGCCCCTCCTTTGGGATGAGGGAATGGGCCGCTTCTTTAGCGATGATCCGCATGAGCTGCGCGCGCAATTTGTGGTGTTGAAACCAGAGATTCAAGATCGTGTCGAAGCCTTGGTGATGAACACGCGATCTGCTATGGCCTTCAACGGTGAGTACTACAATGCGGTCTCAAGTTGGAAAAACACCAAAGAACAAAACTCTAACCAGTGGGTGCTTGAAGTCCTGGCGGCCGCTCTCAAGCCGCTCGGCGAGGTGAAGAATCGCTCTCAGGCTCAGCAGCTGTTGAAGGCGACGAACTATCGTCCGACGACCATTGCGTTTTGGGGCAAGCAACGATTGGCGCTCTTGCCCGGCGCGGGACTCCTTGTTCCCTACGTGAAAATCCGTTCAAGTGAGCAGCCTTATGCGCACATGTATCAAATCGGCGAGGTCATCTCGACGATGTCGATTGTGGAGTATCTTGGCCGCCAAGGAGTGATGCACTGGGCGCCTCTCGAGATTCACGTGGCCGAGCGACTTTCTCGACCCAAATGAACTCGTCCTGCGTCAGAGTGTCTCAGTTCGAAACACTCTGGACCGCGACTTGAGTCGAGTCTCCGTTTGGCCGAAAAGCGATCATGCGCTCTCTTCTGTACGTGTGTGGCGTCATTCTGTTCGTGTTTGGCGAAGGCCGAACAGCTTTGGCCCAAACCTGTGAGACTCCGGACCTCTTTCCCGAATGTCGCAATGAGCTCGCTCATCGGATCTGGGCTGATTATCGATTGGCTGGTGTCAGTCAAGCCATGCCAGCTGTTGCCCAACGAGTCTTGCTACCCGAGGTCGAGTGCTTTCGGCCTGAACGAGTTGCCCTCACGGATCAGGCCAAGCGCCTAGAAGACATCCGTATCGCTCTTCTTCAAGAAACTCGCCGCACCTGGGCCTCGCAAGTTGGCCAACGTTACCGAGCCCAGATCGAACGCTGCCAAGCTCGCCAATTTGAGTTCCACAAACTAGCGGCGCGTGCCTCCGAAGCCGTCTATCGTCTCGAGGCCCCGCCTGGCTATCAAACAGTGCGAGCGGAATCGCGAGGAGACTTTTCTGACATTCAAAGCATGCTGCTCAGGCCCGATGATTTGACACAGGCTTATGTGTTTGCGATCGCAGGCACAGAGAGTCTTTCGGATCTGCGTAGCGATTTATCGTTTGGCAGCGACCAGTTTTTCGATCGTCGCCAAGAGGTGAGGCGACAGATTCGACAGATTTTGGATCGAGGTCATGATGTCGTCATTACGGGACATTCGCTCGGCGGCGGGCTTGCGCAAGGCTTTGCCTCGGATCTTGCGGATGAGATTCTTCGGGAGTTCGAGCGATCGGGCAGCGCAGATCGGCCGCGCGGGCGTTTGCGATTGGTGACCTTCAATGCTTTCGGAGGCCGAGGCTTGGAGGAGATCACTCAACGGCGGGATCGAGAACACGAGCGAAGAATTCAAGGTGGTCAGTATCTTTCTGGATCCCGTCCACGTCCCGTCGACGACTCCTATTATGGAGTTGCCATCGATCATCGAATTGTACGGCGTCAGATGGTCGAGGAGTCGGTTCACTACCGAACGCAAGGTGACGTGGTCAGCCGCTTGGGACGCCATTTCGGACAAGTGGTCGACCTTCCGGGGCCAGGTGTACACCGTCCGCTCACGGCCCATCGTATGTCGACGCTGAGAGGCTCGCTCGAAAGAACTAACCCGATGCAGGTGTGCGCCAATGAATCGCGCGGGCTACGCATCGCCGACTGGGTAACCCAAGCGATCAGCGCGTTTGCGGACGAACGAGTGCTCGAGGCGATGGCTCGCCGAGATCGAGAGCGTTCACGTCTCACCCAGCGACAAGTGCCTCAAGGCGAGGGTTAAGCCGTCAACGGTTTAGCGCTGACTGGCGATCGACGTCGCGAACTCAATATCAGGATTTTCCTTCTTGGCCCAATTGAGATCCCACTCCTGCTCAAGCAAGACGACGGGATTTTCGTTCATGTCGCGATAGATCGAAAGTCCGCCATTGAGTTTGTCGATGGGAAGGCCATCCTTCTTCGGCCACCGAGCGACCTTGTACGGCAGTCTGACAAGTCGCGCGTCCAAGTTGTATTCGTCCTGTAGGCGATAGATCAGCACTTCGAACTGCAGTTCGCCGACCACACCCACGATCGGGTCTTGATGTCCAATCGCGGGTTCAATGAAAAGCTGAATGGCGCCCTCTTCGGAGAGTTGTTTGAGGCCCTTTTGCAGTTTTTGGCGCTTCATCGCATCGCTGACGGCGAGTCGAGCGAAGAGCTCAGGAGAAAACTTCGGAATGTCTTCAAAGAGAACCTTTTTGCCACTTGTGATGCAGTCGCCGATTTGAAAATTACCGGTATCGTTGAGCCCGAGGATGTCGCCGGCGTAGGCGTCATCCACCGTCTCTCGCTCTTGTGCGACAAACTGATTGGAGAATGCGAGGCGAATTTCACGATCCAGTCGCATGTGGTGCACCTTCATTCCTCGCTCGAACTTTCCCGAGCAGATTCGTACAAAGGCGACGCGATCGCGATGCTTGCGATCCATGTTGGCTTGCATCTTGAATACAAAGCCCGTGAAATCGTCATTGAGTGGCGCCACTTCGCTGAGATCGCCAGAGCGCGTTTTGCGTGGTGCTGGAGGCGGTGCCCACTCGGTGAAAAGATCCAAGAACAAGTCCACACCAAAATCGTTTTTGGCGGAGCCAAAAGTTGCGGGACTGAGTCGTCCATCGAGGAAGGCTTGGTGATCAAACTCGCCCAGCGTCCCATCGACCAACTCGATTTCTTCACGGAGCATGTCCAGAACCTCAGGGCGCAGACGCTTTTGCAGTTCTGGATGGTCAGCCGGATTTTTCACTTCAGCGACGGAGATCGGTGTCGTGTCTTGATCGTCATGAGGACCGGCATAAGGGTAAACCATTTTGCGAGTGCGGTGGTACAGACCAAAAAAGAGACCGCCCAAGCCGACAGGCCAGGTCACCGGCCAGCAGCTCATCTTGAGAGTCGACTCGATTTCGTCGATCAGCTCGAGAGGCACCTTGCCTTCGCGATCGCACTTGTTGATGAAGGTGAAGATCGGGATATTTCGAAGACGACAAACCTCGTAAAGCTTTTTGGTTCGATCTTCGACGCCCTTGGCGACGTCGATGAGCATACAAGCGCTGTCGGCGGCGACAAGGGTTCGGTAGGTGTCTTCGCCGAAGTCTTTATGCCCAGGAGTATCCAGCAAGTTCACACGCAGATTTTTGTAATCAAATTGCATGACAGATGACGTGATCGAGATACCTCGCTGCTGTTCGAGAGCCATCCAATCCGAAGTTGCAGCCTTGGTCCCAGCCTTGCCTTTCACCTCGCCGGCTTCGTGAATCACGCCGCCGTTGTACAAGAGTTTTTCCGTGAGCGTGGTCTTTCCTGCATCGGGGTGAGAGATGATAGCAAAAGTGCGACGGCGCAAGATCTCGCGGCCTGTTGGAGATTGTGGATCAATCATGGGGCACCTGGCGTGGAGCGGAGTTTGAAGCAACAGATTTTAAAGCAATCGAGTTCAAACCATCTTGAGGCGTGAGAGGTTCAGAAGGCTGGCGAGCTGTCGCCAGGGTTTTCCATTTGGTCAACATGCGGGCGGGAAAGTAGCCGGAGGCCTCGGCGCGTGCCAGCTGATCAGCTTGCGGGGTGAGATTCTGCACGACGACTTGATAGACTTCGGCGATTGGCAAGTGAACGTTGGAGGCGCGCACGCGTTCGAGACGGTCGCCTCGTGCAATGCGCCCTGGTTTAAGAACTCTGAAGTACACGCCGCTGCGGAGGCACTCTTGCATCGCACGTTGACCGTCCTCGTGTTTGAGGCAAATGCTGACTTTGCCGCAGGGGATGCGCGGAAAAGTCGCGACGAGTTGGGTCTCGCCCGCCTGGAAAACATCGCCCACGTGAACCTGGGTTTCATCCAAATCATCGACGGTGAGGGTTTCGCCCGTTGAGCCGATGTCATAGCGATCTCGGCCCAAGCGTTCGACGAAGCTTTGAGCGGACTTCAGTCCGTAAGCATAGACGATGGAGTCCGGCGTACCGTGGTATTGAGGCTGGGCAAAAGAATTATCGTGAATCTCAGTGAAGTCGACTTGTAGCGGCCCGGGGACAGGCGTCTTGACCATCGAGGAGACGACGCTTCGGCCGTTGAACTCATGCGGACGAGGGTGCCCGATGTTCAGAGACAGGATTTCAGCGCGAAGGTCGGCCATAATTTTCCTCAAGTCGGGTATCGGGAGTCAGTTGCCATCTCTGGATTGAGCCCGTTTTACTTTGCGTACGCCGAGAAAGCGAGAAATTTTGACCCCTTTTCCCAGGTGCCGATGACCCTAGGGTTGCAGAGCCGACAGGGTCGCGTTAACTTGCGAGTCCTATGAAAGGCCCCGTCCACCGAACTCACGATGAACTTAAGGTCGTCACCTTCTATCGCTTTCAGTCGCTCTCTCACGAAGAACTGATTCGAGTGGAAACGCGTTTGCACGAGTCCGCCGGGCGCCATGAGGTGCGGGGGCTGACGATCCTGGGACGTGAGGGCCTGAACACGACACTGTGTGGGCGCAACAAGAGTTTGGATCTTTTTGTTGGCGAGGTCGCTGAGATCTTGGCGGTTCCGGGCTTCGACAACATCAAAACGACGTGGGTTGAGCCGGGTGAGAAAGAACCTTTCGCTAAATTCGTCGTGAAGGTTCGACCGGAGATTGTGACCCTAGGGCGGCCGGATTTACAACCGCTGGCGCCGCACACGCCGACTCACTTGCCGCCGAGCGAATGGCACAAGCATTTGTCGGAGCGGCCCGTGAAACAAGTGATCGACACTCGAAACACTTACGAGACCTCCATTGGTACGTTTGCCGATGCGATTTGCCCTGAGATTGATGAATTTCGCGACTTTCCTGAATGGCTCGATGCGCGAATACAGGCCGGCGCGATTGATCCCACACAGCCGACCTACATCTTCTGCACGGGTGGGATTCGCTGCGAGAAGGCCATTCGGCTGTTTGAAGAGCGGGGATTCAAAGAGGCCTACCAACTCGATGGCGGAATCCTCAATTACATCGATCAATTTCCGGCCTCCAAATCGCCTTCCCTGTGGAAGGGCGAATGCTTCGTCTTCGATCAACGCGTGGCGGTCGATGGTGATGGACAGGCCTCGCATCATTACTCTTCTTGCCCCCACTGCGGTCAGCCCGCTGAGCACGCGATTTACTGCGTCCGTTGCGATTCTCCGGCCGTGCTTTGTGATGATTGCTTTGGCGCCCAGACGGCGGATGCCGAACCGCGCATCGTCGGTGCGACTTGTTCCAAAAACTGCCATCATCATTGGCTGCGCTCGCCAGGTGCAAAGGGCAAGCCGCAGCGCTTGGGTGAAATGCGACCGCGTCGCGGGCCTTAATTCAGAAGGCCAATTCAGAGAGCCAATTTAGATAGTTTTGGGGCAACTCAGGAGCTGGGATCGATGACGCTCATTGTGCGCCATCGTCCTTGGCGAAAACGCCAAATCAACACACTGCAAATGACGAGCGAATAAAGCGCCACATAAGCCCAACTCAAGAGGAGGGCGTGTTCGTGAGCTCGGGTCAGGTACGTGGGCAACACAAAGGTGGGCCAAGGTAGAATGAGCGCGAGAGCCGAGACAAAGCGCGTGTCGCCTGCTCCTTTGAGCGCAAACGAGACGTTCAGATAAATGCTGTCGAGAGTCGTGAAGATGGCGACGAGCTTCAAGATCTGTGCGGCAAAAACGCTGACTTGGGACCAGAGGGCTTGGTTTTGTTCGTTCTTGAACCAATTCAAATAGAACTCCGGAATCGTGAAGAAGCTCACGGCCATCACGAGCATGTAGAGGCAAGAGATCTGCACGCCATCCCAGGTGACTCGCGCCGCTTCGTCGGGTTTTTTCTCACCCAAATGTTGACCCGACAGTGTCATCACCGCTTGCGCCACGCCCATGGTGGGGAGCACCGAGAGCATCATAACCGTGACGCCAATACTGCTGGCCGCAAGAGCCGCATCGCCGTCGCGCATGTGGCCCATGATGATGAGGAACACGGTGAAGGCGAGACCTTCAAAAGCCCACTGGAGGCCGCTTGGAAAGCCGTATTTGAGAAAACGTCTCAACAGCTGCAAGTCGATTCGCCAAGCGCTTCGCACGCGAAAGTCGCGCTCGTGAGCTGATTGGAACAGGAGTACAAGTCCGTAAATGGCCGCGGCATAAGTGGCAATCGCCGTTGCGTAGCCGGCACCCGCCACACCGAGCTTGGGGAATCCCCAATTGCCAAAGATCAACAGCCAATCGAGCAAGGCATTGAGGAGCATGCCGATCAGGTTAAGGCCGATGACGGTGCGCGTCCGACCTAGCCCCGTAAAAAATCCGCTCACGGCTGCAACGAGGGCTGTCGGCAAGGCTGTGTAAGTTAGGGAATCGAAGTACTCAACCTCGAGAGCCTGCACGTTTGCGGAGTGGCCGACCATGGCGAAGAAGGGCTGCGAAAGAAAGACGAGCAGAAAAAAGGTCAGGCCCCCAAAAAGACAGACATACAGCGACTGCCAGACGGCCGCGCCGATTTTGTCGTTTTCTTTGGCACCGTAGTACTGCGCCACAAAAGTCATCACGTAGTTGGCCGTGCCTTGTAAGAGCGCCATCGGCACCCAAAACACGCCCATCACGGCCATCGCCGCTCCCAGTGCCTCGGTGGAGAAATGGCCAAGGAATACGCGATCGATCGTGAGTTGAATGTTCCAAAAGCTGTTGGCGACGATCAGCGGCCAGGCGAGAGCCAGCAGGGTCTTCCAGCGGCACCACGCTTTGAACAACGGCTTGTCGTTCGAGTCGGGGTGGTTCGGAGGGGGCGTGACGACTGTCATGTTTTAGGATTGGAGCCTTGAGTTTGGGTCGCGTCAAACACTAGATTCCGGACTTGATCAGATCGCCCAAGACTTGTCTAAAGTGGCGCCAATTTTTCTAAAGTGCATGAGGCCCAACAATGTCGATTCGGAAACCCCTCGAGAACGCCTTCGAAAAACTCATCTTTGCGAGCCGCTGGGTTCAGGCGCCAGTTTATTTGGGCCTGATCGTGGGTTCAGGATTGTACACTTACAAGTTTCTGATTGAGCTTTTGCATCTTGCCACCTCTGTGTCGACGATCAGCGAAGAGTTGCTGATGTTGGGCATCCTGACTTTGGTGGATATTTGCATGGTTCTGAATCTACTCGTGATGGTGATCATCGGCGGCTACGCCACTTTTGTGAGTCGTATGCACTTGGACGACCATGAAGATCGTCCCGACTGGCTTGAGAAGGTGGATGCAGGAACCTTGAAGGTGAAGCTTGCGGGGGCACTTGTCGGGATCTCTGGAATTCATTTGCTCAAGAGCTTTATCAATATCAGCAACAAAGATTTCGAGCAGGTGAAGTGGCAGATCGTCATTCACGTCGTGTTTTTGTTCTCGACGTTGATGTTGGCCTACACCGAAAAAGTGCTGCATAGCTCGCACAAGATTGCGGAGAGCTAATTCAGCGAGGACGGGTCCCTCGAGGCTCCGCCGATTTTCGTTGGCGGCGTCAGGCAGAATTAAAGCATCATTTTTCAGCGTGATACTTTGAGACCTGGGCCCAATTGACGATCTTCCAGAAGTTTTTGACGTAGTCGGCGCGCTTGTTGCGGTAGTTCACATAGTACGCGTGTTCCCAGACATCGAGAGCCAAAATCGGTTGGCCCGGCTCGATCGCAATGTCCATGAGGGGATTGTCTTGGTTGGCGGTCGTCGTGATTTTGAGTTTGCCGTCCGTTGTGCGAATCAGCCAGGCCCAGCCCGAGCCAAAAATTCCGAGGGCTTGCTTTTCAAACTCAGCCTTGAACTGCTCGACGGAGCCGAAGTTGGCGATGAGGTCTTTTTCGAGCTTTTGGCTCGGAGCACCCGACTTCTCGGCGGGACTCATCACCGTCCAGAAGAAGGCGTGGTTCCAGTGGCCACCGCCATTATTGCGAACGGCCGGGGGAAACTCGCGCGTACGCTTGAGGACATCGAGGAGCGTGAGCTTGTTGTCACCTAAGGCTTTATTAAGTTGATCCACGTAAGCTTGATGATGTTTGCCGTGGTGCAAGCTCATCGTCTCGCGATCGATCACGGGCTCGAGAGCTTCAACGGCATAGGATAGTGCGGGGAGTGAAAAGGGCGACTGAAGAGCATTGAGCTCACGTCGGGATTGAGCGTCGGCCAACGAAGAGAAGGCGATCGTCATCAAGATCCAAAGGGTCTTCTTTAACTTGAACATGTCATCTCCATCTCACGGGTTAAATCTGAAAAGGGGGTATCTCAAATGGTGGGTTACGATTCCCCAACAGCATCGTTCCAGGCCCCTCAGAATCGATGTGAGGTCAGAATACATCAAGGAAGCTTCCCTGAAGTTTGCGAAGGTATCAACTCGACGAAGTCTTGGAAAGCTCGAATCGCTGAGAAAACACACAGACTTAATGCACGATTCTAGCTGATTTTCGCATTCGAGGTCACTTCTGTCGGCCGGCTCGTGATGGCTCGTCGAGCGGGGGGAGTGATCGACTTCTTTAGTTCTCTTTGAGTTTGCCGAATGCGGCGGAGAATCTACACGGAACGAGCGACCGAGGCATTTCTGCATGATATTCTTCGGCTTCATTGTGATTTGATTTGTATTTCATCCTCATCTCGATGCGGGCACATTTCCCGGGTTGGTTGATGGTGGACTCTCGATCTGCTCATGCTATCCATCACCATCAACGAACCAAAGGGGTGAGGTGACATGCCGGCATCTGCTAACATCCAAGCGAGACTGAGGCGATTTCTGAGCTCACTCGTCGTGCTGCTTTTGGTGTGTGGCACAGGCTTTCCGTCGGCCTCAAGCCAAGCTCAGGAGAATTCAGATTCTCGGGCCTGGGGAGAGCTTATGCCCCCGCATGCGGTTTCGACTCGAGGACCGTGGTTTGAGGGCTGGTATTACCGTCTCTATGATCCCGCTCGACAGGTTTCGATCGTTGTGATTGCCACTTCGGCCTATCAAGATGGTGCCCCCGTGCCGGGCTATCTCGCAACCCTCATTCAGCTTCCGGATGAAAGCTCGCCGCGAACTGATGAGGCCTATCCCACGGATCATCGGGTTCGACGCTTGAGCCCGCCACGTGTTGCGTCCGGAGCGAGAGACGAAAGCTTCGTTTGGTCGACCTCGGAGGCGGAGCTCTCCGAATCGCGCGTTTTGATTCGTCAATCTGCGCTGCAATTGGAAATTCAAGCTCACGAGCGACGAGCTTGGCCGGATTGGCTGGGGCTTGGGCCTTGGGGTTTATTGAACTTGATTCCTGGCCTTCCCCTTTACTGGCATGTCGACAATACGGGAGGTCGGGCATCTTATCGCCTGACCGATCATCGAGGTGACCTGCCCGTTGTCATTGAGGGTGAGGGATTTCTTCATCAAGAGAAGAACTGGGGTGAGGTTTTTCCCAAAGCCTGGATGTGGTTGCAGGGCTTGAGCTCAGATGGTGAGGCGAGCCTCGCGGTGGCGGGGGGCTTACTGGATCTTCGGCTCATCAACGTGAACAGTTTTGTCGTCGGTTTTCGTAAGGGTCGCGACGCTTACCTCTTCTCGCCACCCTCTGATCCATCGACGCAATTTCAATTTCGCTCGAACTCTTGTGCTGGGGAGTTTGAACTCGAAGCGACCAATCGCGACTATCGAATGACCTTGAAGGCGATTGCGCCGCCAGATTCCTTTTCGTACGTGTCCATCCCCACGGATTCAGGCTATCAAGCCAATGGGGGAATCGAATCCTTCCGTGCGAAAATTCGCGTGGACGTTTACCGAAACGACTTCTTCTCACGTCGCCGATTGGAGTCCTTCACATTTGACAACGCGGCGCTGGAGTTCGGCGCGGCTTACATGTTGGCCTGCGCACCTCAGTGACGACTCGGCGAGTGCGGTGATCGAGATGGCCGGGCAGATCCAATTCAAAATTCCGGTCGGAACTTTTGCGTTGGAAAGTGGTTCAGGCGAGAGGAATTGCCACTGATCGCGGGAGCATCCGGTGTTGACCGTGCTCGCTGATCCTTGCGAGGTGCGCGCATACACCGCGATCAAAACACGGCGCCAACAGCATGAATGACCGTGGGTACAGCGTCGGCTTAATGAGTCGCTTGATGGGCGGCTTCATCAGAGGGCCTAGAGGTTGGGCTTTGGTGAAAACCCACCATAAAGTGAGAAGAACCAGAACCCTGATTTCGGCTGGTTGGGATTGATGTTCGGATGTTCTGAAAATTGGTTGCGGGGAGAGGATTTGAACCTCTGACCTTCGGGTTATGAGCCCGACGAGCTACCAGGCTGCTCCACCCCGCGATCGTCAAAAGCGAGCGGTGACAGTACGCCCGAGGCGATCGGCCGTCAACGTTTGTTTGTTCTCAACACGGGGCTTTGTTCATCAAAAGAGGGCCGTAACTGCGCCCAACAACTTGAAAGACCTTTGGGGTGAAGTGGCCAAAGAGCGATGCGTCTCCAGGGAGCTGCAAGGTGGTCGATTTGGCCTCTCGATCAGCCTGGAGGGCGGATTGCTTTGCTTAAGGAATAGGACGAAGTGCGCTGAACTCAACGCAAATGACCGGGTCGTCTGTTGGGCTGCCCGTCGGGTCGTTGAGCGCGAGAAATCCGAATCAGATAAACTGTATCAAAGGAACAACCACGATGAATCGCGTGATGAGTTTGAAATGGATGTGGGTGGGAGCGATCAGCACGATCGCCATGAGCGTCGGCAGTGTGGCGCAAGCCTCGGAACTGGTGGCGAGCGAGATGTTGCACGCCTATGCGAAGATGAGTGCGCGCCGCGTGTTGCAGCCGGCGGGACTTGAAATGTTACCGGGAACTCTCGATCTACGTGAGCGTGAAACCCATCGCGCCGATCTACGACCAGCGATTCGTGCCATCACGGGGCAACTCGTGGAAGATTATATTGCCGAGTTCACTGTGCAAAATGCGGCAGGCGAAAAGCGTCCGGCTCGCATGGTGTTGCGGGTCGCCGTCGGTCACGATCGCGACAATGAGGCCGCGATCAATCAAACCTTGATTCAGACGGCGGATCGCTCCGGCGAACGCGAAGTGCGAAGCCTCGTCTTAAGCTTAGGGCATCACGAGCGAAAGCGTATTGAACTGCATGATCTTGGACTCCGTCCCTAAGTTCTGAATGAGCGCGCGACGTCGAGACCTCAAAGCTGAGGCTTGGCGCGGCGCTCAGACTTGTGCGAATCTTCATGTGTCGCGAGAGGGTGTGCGCATGAAGTCCCAAACACCGGGCCAGATTGAAAATGCCAAAGATCGATTTAGCTCTCGCGTGACGGATTATGTCCGCTATCGGCCGCGATATGCGACCGAGATTTTTCAATGGCTTCGTGAAGAAGTTGAAGCCTGTGAAGGGGCTACCCTTCGCGCCGCCGACATCGGCGCCGGCACGGGGATTTCCACTGAGCATCTGTTGCAAGCAGGTTTCGCTGTCGATGCCGTCGAGCCCAATACCGAAATGCGCGAAGCTCTGCTCGCACAACATGGTTGGCGGCAGGGGACTCAGCCAGCAGCTGAGTTGAGAGTGGTCAACGGTTCGGCCGAGGCGACGGGCCTCGCCGCCGCTTCAGTCGGTTTGATTCTCGCTGCACAAGCCTTTCATTGGTTTGAGCCCAAAGCGACGCGCCTTGAATTCCAACGTCTTCTTCGCCGGCCCGGGATTGTGGCCATGCTGTGGAATGACCGACGCACAACCGGCACTGAGTTTCTAGAGCGCTATGAAGATTTACTGGTCCGAAGAGGCCTTGATTATGCGCAAGTGAATCACAAGCAATGGGATGAGTCGCGCCTGAGCAAGTTTCTCTCTGAAGGTGGATCACCGATGCGAACTCGGTCCTGGGAGAGCCATCAAGACTTGGACTGGGAATCGCTGGTGGGGCGAGTCGCGAGCTCCTCCTACATGCCGGGGCGAGGTGATGCGGGATTTGCACGGATGCAAGACGAGCTCGAGGAGATTTTTCGAGCTTGTGCTTCGAGCGAGGGACGTGTGCGGATGAGTTACGATACCCGAGTCTTTTTGGCGCGGTGGGCTTGAGCGCGATCAAGAGCCCAATTTATGCATGCCGAACAGACTTCGACGTCGTGATTGAACTCATCGACTTCCGGGTAACATAGACCAAGAGCGAGCCCCGCCACAGACCACAAAGCTCAATTGGTAAAGGCTTGATTAAGATGCTTGAGCCAAAGCGGCACGCTCGTTGTCTTTGGGCAAGGAACCATCGCCGCTTCTCCATGCGTGGTCCAGCAAATTTCGGGGAGTGGATCATTGGGCGGTCGAATTTCATAGCGCACGCTTCGACACTCGGTGCCGGATTCGCCCGAATCACAAATTTCAACGGTCACCCTTCGTCGCGCCTCGTGCCGATGGCCCCCTCCAGAGCCACCCCAACCGGCCAACGCCGGGAGAGTCACAAGGATAGCGATCAGCAAGATGAGGCTAACGCGACATGAGTTCATAGCGACTCCGAGATTTGATCCACGACGGAATAGGTGAAAGAGCGGATCTGTCCGCGACTTTGCGGTTTTTGTGCGAGTTCAATTTTCTGTCGGTAAGCTTCGGCGTCGATTTTGAGCCAAGCTTGGTAGGCCTCGTGAGAGAGTGCCTCGACAAAGAAGCCGAAATGATTGTGACTTGTCTCATAGCCAAGATGGGGTCGCACATATTGCTCCGCCAAACGAAGTCCGGCGCGGTGAAGAAGTTCAAGCGTCGGGCTGATCTCCACCTGACCCCAAGCCACCTCGTGTGCTGAAACTTCCATCAAGATTTGATCGTGAATGAGGTCATCGACGATCTGCAAGCCGTAGACGCCAAAGCGAGCTCGAAGGGCTGAACGCTTCACGGGACCGGTACCGCACCAGAGGTAGATTTCGAGAGCGACCGGATTGGCAATGAGCTTTTCAGCCAAATCTTCGCGGAGCGATCGTCGGGACTCCTGCATGAGAATTGGGTGTTGGGTCTTTAAGAAGCCGCGCGCCAACTCAGGAAGCCGAGGGAGAAGTTCGCGGTCGTCTTGCACGCCCAGCAAATGACGATAGATTTTGAGCAAAGTAACGGCGGTTGGCGAGGTCTGCTGCTGAAGCAGTCGATGTAAAGTCTCGGCGTGCAGACCCGTCTTTCGCGCCATGAAATTCAGGCGACGTGGGGACGGTCCAGATTGATGGTCGGACTCTTTGCTCGCCGTTAAATAGGCAGCCAGATCCGCAGCGACTTGCGCCATCAGCGTCGGCGAGCGGCGGGTTCGCGCGCGACGAGGCGTCGTTCGCTTCGGAGTTTCAAGAGACGACCTGAACTCTTGCCACTCGTACATAGAACGCAACTCCTTATACGGCTGGCGACGAGTACCGAGGTTTCGAGCGACGGACTGCAAAGTCTCCCGGGGTATTGAAAATTCACCCGGGGTCTTGATGTTTCCTGATACAGCCCCCGAACCTCCGGCGACTTAAAGACATACGGACAGCATTTGGGGGCTGTCCGTTTGCGGGTCAAATTTTGTCTTTGGGAGAGCCAAACTCAAAGATCAGTTCGGTCCGCCGTTCAGCTCAGCTTCAGTTGTTTCCGGAGCTTTGAAGCCTGCTTTGGCGAAAGCTTCGTTCAGCCTCTTCAGCCAGCCGGGAACGCCCGTCACGGTGGGGCAGGGCTTTGTCGCGGCTTCGCCGTGAGCGACGGTGCAAGCCTCAACAACCGGGGCGCTCGCTTCGCGCACGCGGTAAGTCACCATGCGGCACTCTTGGCCAGATTCTCCACCATTGCAAACTTCCACAGTCACGTACTGTGCTGCGAACGCGTTCATCGAAGTACCCAAAACGGCTGCGAGCAAAAGCTTCTTCATAAAACCCCCTACGAGTTTGTTGTTTCAAGACCTCAGCTGAGCGAGTCGTTTTGGGTGCGACTCGGTGGCCAAGGCTCGAGTTGTTGTGATCGTGCTGAGGCCGTTTCGCTCGCTCGGTGGCCGATGTCGAGTCTCTGTGAGCGAGATCACCGCGCTTTTAGGACTTGTCGCGCTGACGCACCTCGAGAAGTCGGACATGTCCTGATTTGAGTTGGAATTTTCTAGCAGGCTCCCTGGCGCAATGAGGACGAGAGGTTGGCTACAGCTATCCAGGATTGGGCGCAGCGACGGCCGGTTAGGAACTGAGGTGCAGGGTGAAGATTGTATGAAGTCATAAAAGTCTCTAGGGTGCCGCAATCTTTGGGTTTTCAGTTCTCTCCGGGGGCGAAAGAGGCTTTGCGGTTGGTCGAAAGGGGCATTGACTCATTGCCTAAATCCCAGCAAAAACAACTGAACATGCAGAAAACGCATCCGATCGTTATTCAAGGTGGAATGGGCATCGCCGTCTCGGACTGGCGCCTCGCCCGAACTGTTTCGCGTCTCGGTCAGTTGGGAGTTGTCTCGGCCACCGCGATTAACTCCGTTCTCGTTCGTCGCTTGCAGGACGGCGATCCCGGAGGTTGGATGCGAAAGGCTTTGGCGGCCTTTCCCTCAGCTGAGATCGCGCAGAAAATTCTCGATAACTACTATCTCGAAGCTGGCCGTCCCCCGGGGCAGAGCTATAAACGCTCGCCCATGTTTGCGATTGAATCGCCTCTCCCGCTGCTCCAGCTGACCGTCGCCGCGTCTTTTGCTGAAGTTTGGTTGGCGAAGCAGGGCCATGCCGGACTGGTGGGCGTGAATTTGCTCGAAAAGATCCAGCTTCCCAACCTCGCTTGCCTTTATGGGGCGATGTTAGCTGATGTCGACTACGTGTTGATGGGCGCCGGCATTCCCCGTGAGATTCCAGGTGCCTTGGATCTGATGGCCGAGCACAAAGAGGCGAGCCTGAAGATTCCTGTTGTCGGTGCAAGCGAAGAGGTCGTGACGAAGTTTGATCCAGTACGCGTCATGGGTGGACTGCAGCTCCCGGCTCTGAAGCGTCCCTTGTTCTTCCCCATCGTTTCTTCAGCTGTGCTCGCTCAGAGCTTGATGAAAAAAGCGACGGGACGTGTGGATGGCTTTATCGTTGAGGGACCTTTGGCGGGCGGACACAATGCGCCTCCACGTGGACCGATGAAGTTGAACGAGTTAGGTGAACCGATTTACGGCGAGCGCGACGAAGTCGATATGGCAGACATGGCGGCTTTAGGTTTGCCGTTCTATATGGCGGGATCTAAGGCCACTCCGGAAGTGCTGAGTGAGGTTCTTGCGGCGGGCGGAGCGGGCATCCAAGTGGGGACGTTGTTCGCATTTGCGGAAGAGTCCGGACTCAAGCCTGAACTTCGACGGGAAGTGCTGATGCGGATTGCGGCCGGAGAGCGTCCCGACAACGGTTGGGTGTATACGGATCCGCATTCGTCACCGACAGGTTTTCCGTTTAAAGCTGTGCGCTTAACGGGCACGGTGGCCGAGGAGTCGGTGTATCTCCAGCGTCGCCGAATTTGTGACCTGGGGTATCTGCGCCACGCTTACAAGGATTCGGCGAGCGGTCGGATTGGCTATCGTTGCCCGGCTGAGCCTGTGGATGATTGGGTGAAGAAGTCGGGCTCGGCCGAGGACACGGCTGGCAAGAAGTGTCTCTGCAACGCGCTGATGGCCGATATCGGCATGGCGCAAGTGCAGTCGTGGGGCGAGGCCGAATTGCCGTTACTCACTGCAGGCGATGACTTGAATCTCGTCGGTCGAATTCTTCGTCCCGGTAGCTTGGAGTACACGTCGCGAGATGTTTTGCAGTACCTCACGCAAGGCCTCGAGTTGTCGATGGGTGGGTGGGCGACAGCCATGGAGCTTCGCTGAGAAGCTAGGGAATTGGGTCGGCGCAAGGAAAAGACGTTGGCGCTGACTCGCTTCGATCGTTTTTTGAGATTCATGCCAGGCCAATTTTATGCCCCATTGAAGCCACCTTTTTGCCGAAAATGTGCGCTTTTTGTCGCTCGCTGAGCCGAGACTCAGGCTGGTCTGGCGTTTTATTTGCGCTCGCTCTTTGCCGAAGCTGACCTAAGACTTGCAATGCTAGCAACTGCACAGAGTCCGGTCCCTTTGCCATAAGGGGCTTTTTAAGTGTGAGCGGATCCGGCTGCCAGGATCGAGGGTGGTTCCCGATCTCTGGAATCAGTTGAGCCGTTGTTCCGCCGCTCTGAGGTCGTGAGTTGTGGGTGAAGTTTCGCATAAGTTTTGGATCGGGCTAAGCCATTGGCTCCACATCTGGCCCGACAGAATCCAAAGGCTCAGCCACTTTCGGTCTTCGGCCGCCGGCATCGCCACCGGCTTGCGGGTTCTATTCGCCCTGATTGGAGCGTGTTCCGATCCTGCGTGGGCGACACCTCGCTGTGAAGTTTTCTTTGCCCCTTATGTGCAGTCGAGTTCGCCGCCACTTTTGCAGCGTCTGGCCGAGTACGAGGGCGAAGAACGTGGCGAGTATACAGATCCTGTGACACGTGCGCCTTGGCGGGTGAGATACTTCACTGAAGCTGAGCGAGAAGCTTACCGAGTGCGGTTGAATGCCGAGGGACGCTTTGTCGACTCTGCGGGACGGCGAATGAACTCGCGCTTTGATGAAGAGTTTTTGAGTTTTGAGGAAGCGCTTTTAGTGATCGATCCTCAAAATCGATGGTTCGTGCTGCCGTTTGAAGAGCGAGGTCGTTATCACCACTCGAGTTTGCTCGCCGGTGGTGCCGTGAAGTTTGCGGGAACGGTCGCCTTTTTGGATGGACAAATTCGCCGGCTAAGCGACATCAGTGGTCATTACCGACCAGAGTCGTGGCGAATGCTTTGGTTGCTTCGCGATCTGCAGCGCCGGGGAGCAAATCTCGCGCAAATTGAAGTGAGCGGGCGGGGAGCGCGAGAATTCGGTGGCTCACCCCACCTCCGGGCTCATGAAGTGCGCGAGATGTTGTTGCGATAGTTGCGAGATTCTGGTTTGCGGGCTTCTGGCTTGCAGGCTTCTGGCCATCGCGACGGACGAGCTAGGCCTCGGTCTCGTTCAAGTTGAGACGCATCATTCCGATACAGCAGGTGATGAAAAACCTCACCTCATCCATGCAAATCAATTTCCATCGAAGTTTGAGCGAACATGGTGGGCGTGCGCTTTGTGCCATCGCGTTGGCGATCGGGATGTTCGGTGTGGCGCCAGTGGCCTCGGCCGCGTTGTTTGTGGACTTCAACTTCTTGTATTTGAACGACTCCACCAAGGTGGACACCACAGCCACGAATACTTCCACGCTCATGGATGTCGCAATCGGCTTTGATGTGGATAAGAAGGGCGAGTTCCAAGTCGGCTGGGCTTACTCAACTCGCTCTACATCCAGCGGAGCCGGAACCCCAGAAACCTATGCCTCCACGGAAATGGGGCCGCAGTTTAAATGGTACTTCAGTAAAGATCGGACTTGGTCCGTTCATGCGACCTACTTCCTGATCGGCAATGCCACCTTCAAAGCCTTGGGTGGAGGTGCTGAACAGAAGTGGCGTGGCAGTGGCTACAAAGTTGATTTTGGTTATGGCGCGCCGATGAGCGAAAACTTCCGCTTGGGAATGTACCTCGTTTACCACACATCGAATTTTAACGAGCGTGTAACGGGAACAACCTTGGACACCATCACCTATGCGCGCAGTTTTATGCTGCCCATGGTGCACATGTCGTATCGCTTTTAAGCGGGGAGAAAGGCAAACTGCTCGATCGCGAGCAGTTTGCGCTTTCGCTCGAGACCGCCTCCGTATCCGCCGATGCCGCCATCAGCCGCAATCACTCGATGACAGGGAATGATGATCGGTAAGGGGTTTCGACCGTTCGCTGAACCGACGGCTCGCATGGCCTTTGGTCGCTTCACGTGGTGGGCCAAATCTTTGTAGCTCCAAGTTTGTGCATAGGGAATTTTGCTTAAGGCTTGCCAAACCTCGCGTTGAAAGTCCGTTCCGCCTTGCACGTCAAGGCTCACGCTGAATTGGGTGAGTTGACCGGAGAAGTAGGCCTCAAGCTCTCGCTCCGCCAGATCGAGATGCTCTTGCAGGCGGCGCCTCAACTTTTGCTCCTGCAAATCACCCTTCGTTCGAAGGCTTTTGAGATCCCGAGCATTCGCCAAGGAAAACGCGATGCGAGTTAGCCCTTGTAGCGAGGCCTCAAGGACTAAGGAGCCAAGGGGTGAGCTGATTTTTCGAGTCGCTTTCATGAACTCTGGAGTCTCGCAGAGAATCGGTGTCTTTGTCGAGTGAAACGGCCTGGGGAGGAAGTCGCCGGAGGCCTCTCGGCCTAAGGTGTGTTGGATGATGGATGTTGGGACGGATGTGCCTTGAGCGAATCCATCGTCGAGAGGAACTGAACTATTTTCACGACAAGCCGTCGCCGAAGGCGCAAGGCGCTCAGAGTTGAGCGGTAAAAAATCACATCGCCGACTTAGTTCGGATCTTGACTGGTATGGAGTCGAATCGCGTGAGACTCCGAGGCACGGCTTTGCTTCCCAACAGAAAGTTTTTTTAAAAAAGGAGATGAGCTATGTCGCGATTGATCAAGTCGTCTTTGTTGGTTGCTCTCGTGGGTTTCGCCGCTTCGGCCTCGGCTCTGGAGATCCTCGGAGCCAAGGTGCTTGGCTCGGGGCAACAGGCCGTTTTAGAAATGGATGTCACCTACGGCGGTGGATGCAAAGAGCACAGCTTTGAACTTCAGCTTCAGGGTTGCTTTGAGACTTTTCCCGTAAAATGTGAGGCGAACTTGGTGGATCTCACGGTCGATGATTTCTGTGAGGCTCTCATTTCGAAAACTGTGACCTTCACTTTGCGAGAGCTCGGCTTGTTGGATTCTTACTTCGAGCGCGGAAGCCTCAAGATTTCAGCTCCCAGCGGACAACCCGTCACGGTTCGATTGCCCTGAGTCTCAACGAGCCGTAAATCGTGTCGCCCGTTTTACAACGGGCGACATGATTTACGGACCGAACGCGTAGAAGTAGCCATCGCGAGAGCCCACATAGATTCGGCCGCGCCAAACGGCGGGAGTACTTTCCACGCAACCTGTCGGCGAGCGAGTCGACCACAGGCTGGTCAGCATGGGGCTCGACAGGTCCCACATTTCAAGGCCCGTCTTTTGACAGCGGCCGAGCAAAAGGTCATCGCCGATCACAATCGGGGAGCTCCACTCGTGGAAGCCGAGCCGCTGGCGATGTTTCTCGCGACCGGTGTCTCGATCCAAGATGAGCAGATCGCCGGGATGAGTGGTGACGATGAGTTGATGGCGCTTGAGATCTAAGGCCGGCGTTGACCAAATTCCACCCTTGCCATCGCCTCCGCGCGGGGGAATAGCGATCGACCAGAGTTTGGGATTTCGCGTATTGTGCGGATCGAGCTTGATGAGTTGACCGACTTCTTCGATGCGCTGGCGACTGGCGCGCTGAGCGCGACCTTGCTCCAATTCATACTCAACGGCAATGTACAGATGGCCGCGCTCATCGATCACGGGAGTCGCATCCACATCGTCACCCACCCAATACGTGAAGACGATCTCGGCTTGTTTGTTTTTGACACGGGTCCAATCCACGCCGATCACCATGCCGCCGGAATTGGTCCAGTAGGCGCGGTTACCGAAGATCGCGACGGACGACTCGATGGAGAGCATGTTGTTGCCGAGCTGGCGTTGCATTTCGGCCGTCCACCCGGGCATCTGGACTTCGATCTCCGGCTGCACGCGGACCCGGCCTTGAGGGTCGCGGGAACGATTGAGCTTCACGACATAGAACCATGAGTTTTCGCCACCAATAAAAAGTCGATCTTCAACAATGCTGGCGTTGCCGTCCCAGTCATCGTTCCAAAATCGTCGCGCGACTTGGTGAGCATGGAGCGAGTAGACCTCGCGCACGGGCTCCTGATCGAGGGCCAGCACGCGATACTTGTTGTCGCGCGAACCAAAATACAAAAGAGGAAAGCCGTCCGGATCCAAGGTGACCGATCCTTTGATGATGTCACCTGTCGGAAATGGCGCGCGCGTAGGGCGTCCGGTGCTCGCGTCGACGAAATGTACCTGCCGATCGTAGGCTCCAAAAATCACCTCGGTGATGCCATCTGGTCGTTCCCACACCACTGGTTGTCCCGTCCATCCGCTTCCACACCAGGTGCTGCACTGCTGACCCACGCAAGACTCCGAGCACATGGGGCGATCGGGATAGCGCCAAAGTTGGCGAGGTGTTTGTCGAGGTAAGGGCCCCGTGCCGTAGAAACTTCGTGTGGGATTCCCGCGAAACATTGTCAGTCCCAACGTCTGTCCCCAAGCTTCACCGACGCTAGCGGGTGTGACGCTCGAGTAAGTTTGCGCGTGAGCCGTCGGCGCGGAGAAGG
Organism: Pseudobdellovibrionaceae bacterium; assembly: GCA_947462815.1. Lineage (GTDB taxonomy): Bacteria > Bdellovibrionota > Bdellovibrionia > Bdellovibrionales > JAMPXM01 > UBA2339. The sequence continues at coordinate 15,992 of CANHQR010000022.1, read as the reverse complement.
CGCTCGTGAGGAAGAGAATGCAGACCGCAAAGATAAGTTTTGCTCGATGTGCAGTGATCGAAGCGACTCGCGACCGCCCTAAAGTTGAGCCAATGAGGGGCGATCGGGGTGAGGAGAAACACAGCCAAAACATGAGGGGCCTTTCGATGAAATTCCTTGAGATATCGGGCTCGTCATCAAGTTCGCCGCCGAGTTTCAGGCTCGGTCACAACATCGAACTGAGGACAAGGCCGAAGGCGTCCACTCCATCTGGGGTTCCGGCTCAAGGATAAAATGTGAGGATCGCAATTCGTTGTGAGTGCGAGCTTTGTGCCAAGCTCGGCGAGGTATGGGAAAATTACGCAGCGCGTTGACAGGCGGGTTCAGACGTGAGAAACCGCTGTCCCATCCCGCCCCTTAGAGAATTCTGGAGATCAACTCATGTCCTTTCACGCAAAGGCTGGACTTGCGAGAGCCTCGCACGCGCTGGCGTCATTTGTTCTTGGCGGTGTCGCATTGGGAAGCAGTTTGGCGACATCGGACGCTTCGGCTCAAGGGGCGACTTGGGCCATCACCAAAACGCAGTGGTCGGCGACCGATGAGAAAAACTACGGGGAATTCGTACAGGCGCTGGGTGAAACCAACTGCAACACGGTGGACTCTTGCTTGAAGAATGCGGCCAATCCTTATCGTGCCTCGGATGCACCAGGAGTTCGCTTCTGGTCCGATTGCGCGAAGTTTCCCTATGCACTTCGCGCCTACTTCGCTTGGAAAAATGGTTTGCCGTTTTCCTACGTGAGTGCTGTCGCGACGGCTGATGGCGTCGGTGCCAACCTGCGCTACAGTCCGCGTGGCAATAAGGTGGTCTCTCGACGTGACATCATTCAGACTGGCGCACCTCTTCCGGGAATCGCGACTTTGAATCAAATGTTGAACACGGTGAACTCGGCGATGTTTCGCTTCGATCCGGATCTTGAGTCGCCAGGGCTTCCCGACTTTTATGCGGTGAAAATTGATCGCGAATCACTTCATCCGGGAAGCCTGCTTTATGATCCCAACGGCCACGTGGCGGTGGTGTACAAGATCGAGGCCGATGGCCGCGTTCGCTTTATGGACGCGCACCCCGACAACTCGGTGACGCGCGGAACTTACGGAAAGAAATTCGCTCGCGCTAACCCCGGAATGGGTGCTGGCTTTAAGAATTGGCGCCCGCTCCAGCTGGTTGGCGCGCAGAGAAACTCGTCGGGTCATTACATCGGCGGTCGCATCGTGATGGCGCGACATGCTGAGCTCGCGGATTTTTCGACGGAACAGTTCTACGGCACAACACGATCTCGCGACGGTCGTTGGTCGAAAGGGACTTTCGAGATCGCCGGGCAAGTGGTGGACTATTACGACTTTGTCCGCTCGCGCATGGCCGTCGGAGATCTTCGCTACAAGCCTGTCGATGAGCTTCGAAACATGATGACGGCCTTGTGTGATGACTTAAAAGACCGCGTCCTCGCCGTACAAGCGGCCATCGATAATGGTCTGCACGAAAAAGCTCAGCCTCCACGTTTGCCAGATAACATCTACGGAACACATGGCGAGTGGGAGTCCTACTCGACACCGTCTCGCGACGCGCGCTTGAAGACGTCGTTTAAGGAACTTCGAGATCGAACCGAGGAGTTTGTGAACCTCCATCGTCAAGGTAGCCCGCGGGTGGAGTACAGCGGATCTCATCTGGTCGCCGATCTTCTTGCTGCGTATGATCAAACGGCAGCGGCTTGCCAGTTTGAGTATGTGAAATCGGATGGCGGCCGGGTGGCTTTGAACTTTAATGACGCCGTCGAGAGATTGTTTGCGATGTCGTTTGATCCTTATCACTGCGTGGAGCATCGCTGGGGTGCTTCGCAGCCCGGTGAGCTTTCGAGCTGCCGCGACGGTGAAGTGAAGCGAGCTTGGTATGCGGCCGAGCAACGTCTGCGCAATCAGTTGGAACGCACTTACGATGCACGCATGAACTTTGATCTCCGCGAGCTGCAGGCGAGAGCGCCCGGAAGTGGCGTGGATCGGGCGCCAGATGTGGACGTGAGAGCTTACTTGAAGTCTTACTGATGATGGCCGGCCCGATGATCACCTACCTCATGATCACCGAGCTACCGATCACCTTTTGAAATATTTTTTCGATTGTCGATCGAGTTGACAGCGAGATGAGGAGTTCATCTCGCTGTTGCCTTTGTCGAAGACACGCTCATGAGGTCGAGGAGTCAAGGGCGACAAGGCGGCGACAAGTTTGTCAGTCTCAAGACAAGGTCCTCGCGTCAAAAAGCAAAATGGCTTAAATTGTGGCACCCCGCCTATCGATGAAAGGTCACGCTTATGTGTCCACGGCTCTCGGCTCGAATTCGTAATTTCTCTTGGTTCGTTCGTGGTGTTTTTCCTGGGAAAATTCTCGTAGGAGTTCTCCTCCTTGGAGGACTTGTTCCGGTCAATGGCCGCACTCAAACACTTCTCCCCTTAGTACCCCAGGGCTATGATTGTGACCTACAGAATCCCCTGCGAACCAGTGGGGCTCGCGGTGAACAAAGGCTTTATGAATGCCGAGGTCGAGCCCCCGTTCCGCAAGGTGATCGCCGACTCATCGTCAACCGCGAAAATCGGCTCTTCGTCGCCGTGCTCAGCGGGAGTCATCGCGAGATCGCTCGCGCCCATGGGGAGCTTTTGGGTGATTATGCGGAAAGTGGTGTGATTCACGAGTCCATAGATCATGTGAACTATGGCGTGAGTCAGCAGTCGCTTTTGGTGCAGCCGACGATTCTTGGAATCACCAAGTGTCTGACGAACCACCTGTACGGCTCGCTCAGCGATGAGTTTCGAGCGTCGGTGGACGCGTATTATGAAGGCTACAGTTTGCGAATGCGACGTCTGGGGCGCACACCGAAGTTTAGTCCTGACGATTTAAAATTTGCGGCGGTCGGCATCGAGCTGGCGAACACTCTGGATGCGATGAACGAGTCGGGCTCGATGTTGCGCACCTCGCTTCGCTATTGCCCATTGCAGACGGTGATTGGTGCGCCACTCGGGCTATTCGTCGGCGGCTTGTTTGGTGGGATCGGGAGCATTGTCGAAGGAAAGACCCCCTTCAAATTGGGATGCACGGGTTTTGTGGTTCCAGAGACCTCATCGAACGGTAAGTTGCTCAGTTCCATCGGCCTCGTACACGGACGAAATTTGGATGGCGAGTTGATGCGGTCATGGAGTCAGCATCCTGTGATCTTTTTAGTGCGCGAAACGGGCCGACTCGCGTATCTCGCGTCGGGTTCTGCGGGTTTGATTTATCCGGGAGGTGTGTCAGGCACCAATGAGGCCGGCATTTCGGTGTCGTTGCATCAGATGTACTCGGCTCGGACGCAGGTTTCGGGTGCTGCCAATACAACGGCTATGGCTCCCGCGCTGCAAGAACGAATTTTACGCGAGGCGCGAAGTCTTGATGAGGCGCTTCGCATCGCGCGCAGTGTGAAGTCGATGGCATCGTGGACGATTTTGATTTCGGATGCGAAGACGGGTGAGTCGGCCTCCATCGAGTTGACCGAAGGAGGCGTGAGCCTTTCGCGTCGTGTGCGGGCTGAGCCCTTGGGGCAAAGCAACCACTTCTTTGATCCCGCTCAGGCGCCCTATGCTTACTTTCCGAACTTGCATAAGAAGCTGGAAACAGAAGTGCGTCTACAGACGATGGAAAAACGTTTTCAGCGTTTGCGGGCCGCAGGTGCGTCGCCCTGGAGTTTGCAAGAGTCCTTTGATCAGTTGGCCAATCAAGAAGATGTTGAAGGGCGTTTCCAAGCTTTCGGCACCACAGCCACGAAGGCTTATGGCGTGATGTCCACGATTATGATTCCTGCCCAGCGCCAGATTTGGATGACGACGGGTGATGCTTCGCCGGCCCCGCATTCCACTTACATCGGTATTGAGGCAGATCCCTCTTGGCGAGAAGTTCGCTTTGTCGGGATCGGTCGGGCGAAGACTTTGGGTGGGCGGCCGCGTCTTCTGCGCGGTATGGAAAGCTATGTCTTGGCACGCTTGGCCTATGAACGCGGTCAAAAAGCGAAGGCCTTAGCCCATCTGGATCAAAGTGTTCGAGACTTCGATCAAGAGAATGTCAATGAGCCCAACTTCACCTACATGCGTGCTCGGCTCTATGCCGACATGAAAGACGCGCGTGCTGGGAACGAATTCAATCGTTACTTGCAGATGGATGGCACCACCGAACATCACCGGGCCTTGGCGATCATGTTCCGTTCGAGCCTCAGTGGAGGACTCAACATGTCGGATCTCGCCTGGGCCAAGTCGGTGTTTGAACGCGCGGAACGCCAACACGGACAGCGAGAAACTCGACTCAATCTCGAAACTGTCGAAAAGCTCATGCAAGGTCAGAGCGTGTCCTCGCAGAAGTTGGACTGGGTCGTATTTCGTTAATTCGCCTGCGCTCAGATCAAGATCACACTGGCGATGGCGTATTCTCCCTCATGGGCAAGGCTGATGAGAGTCTTCTGAGCGCCGAGCTTTTGCAGGTGCTCGAGGGGGACTCCGCTGAGACGCAGGTGAGGTGCGCCTCGGTCGTCGCGGATCACTTCAATCTGATGAGGTGGTCCACTCGTTAGAATGCCGATCCCCAAGGCTTTGCTATAGGCTTCCTTCGCTGCAAAGCGCGCCGCGAAGCTCGGGAAGGGGTCTTTGAGGCTTCGGCAGTAGGCGATCTCATCCGCGCTAAAGATGCGAGTTTCAAAACGCGAACCTTCGCGTTCCAAAATCTCGCGAATGCGACGAACTTCCACCATGTCGATCCCGTGACCGTAAATCAATGTCGTTTGTCCTCGTATCACCAGCCGTTAATTTTGGCGTGTTCAAAGAAGGGGGCAACCTTGAAGTTCTTGGTCATACGACCTCGGCGAATGCTCTTAGGATCCGGAATCGAATTTTCGCTCGGCCGCCAATCCGTGATCTTGATCCAAGTTGTGGAGTACTTGCGTTTGGGGTCGACGGGGAAGAGGACGTTGTGTTCTTCTTCAAAGCCGTTCACGAGTTTGGACTCTTCTGCCAAGCGGCGATCCACACCAAAGGCATCGGTCACAAGGTCAATCATTTCATCGAAGGTCCAATTGTCGCCGGTCATGTGGCGGCCGAGTTTACCGATGTTGCGAAATCGAAGTGTCCCGTGCGAGCCCAGATCCTTAAGTTTTTCGCGAAGGCGAGCCGGGGCATCGTCGTTGATACCTTTGGCGAGAATACAATTGAGGTTTAGGAAAAATCCTAGCTCAGCCATGTTCTCTAGAGCGCGCATTTTTTTGTTTGCACAAGCTTGGCCATCGAGTTTCTTGTAGACATCATCGCGATCAGCGCCGTTCACCGAAAGTGCCACAAACTTAAGGCCCGAGCCTTTTAATTCAGCTGTGTAGGCCTTGTCGGCGAGCTTGAGACCGTTGGTCATCAGGCTGGCGCGATGGCCATGATCAATGATCGCGCGAAAGAGTTCGGGGAGATCGGCTCGAAGTGTGGGTTCTCCGCCCGTCAGGCGAATTTCCGTGCGTTGTCCGAGGCGCGAGAAAAAGCGAATCAAATCTTCTTTAGACACGTCCGGCAGGTCGCGAATGGGGCTGTAACAATTTGCACAGGCCATATTGCAGCGATGGGTAACGTCGACGCCGACGGTGTAGAACTTCGAGTCTTCAGGCTCAACTTCAAAGTAGCGAAGGGGCTCGTTGAGTTCGGCGAAGGGAATCTCTTGAACATCGACCTGCATGGGTTCGATGCGTTTGGCGATCACACCGCTCATGAGATCACCTCCTTTCGAAGGCTATGGGGCAGGTGGGGGATTTGACGATGAGAAGTATCGATTGAGTTACGGCCAAGATCAGGCGCATCGGAACGATCCGGCGCGAGCTCTTGGGTTGAACGGCGCGAAGTGAGGCCTCGGCTGAGGTTCATGATCTTTTGCCCGAAGTCCAAGGTCATCCCTGTGAGATCCAAACGGCCTTGACCTGAGTAATTCTGACGAGACGGTTCGAGGTGATGGGCGCGATGATAAGTCTCACCTAGAGTGAGTAGCCCAAGGGCGGGGAGATCTCGGACTTCACCCTGGCGGTGCGTGAGCGCATTGACAATCGAGGTGTTCAAAAGAGAGAGAGCTGCGGGCCAAGCGGCCAACGAGATCCAGGCCGAGTAGCCCCCGACAAGCAGAATGATGCTCCAAGTGACGAAGATCGTCGGCCAATAATACACCTGAAAAAATTGAATGGGACGAGAACTGACCAGATCGCGAGCGAGACTCGGCTTTGCGAGATGGCGTTGTTGAGCAGGGCTCAGCGTCCAAGTGTTCAGAAAGACCCTCCAAAAGCCCGCATGTTGAGGGGAGTGGGGATCGTCAGGTGAGTCGGAAAATTGATGATGCACACGGTGAACGATGGCCCATTCCATAGGTCGCCCGAGCACGGCCAAGGTTCCAAAGTAAGTGCAAATCCACATTGCGATGGAATTGTGATTGAGGCGCCGGTGGGAAATCCCTCGATGTAGCCCGATGGCAACACCCCAGCCAAAAACAAGCCAATAGCCCACGAAGACGAGAGCCAGGTTCTGGGTGAGAGCTGCGCGGTCGATTTTCCCCATATCGACGACTTGCCAAACGCCACAGGTGAGTTGGGTGATCGCAGCCATAACACAAACGAGTTGCAGGCGTCGAGGCGTCGGCGTGAGTCGAGTCACACTTCACCTCGCGCGATCAGGTCTTCGAGGGACTCGTGATGAGAATGGCGAACGCTTCCATCGCGATTAAAGTAAACCGAGAGGTTCACGCTCAACACCACGCGCGTGGATGGCCCGGCATTTTTCACGGCGTGATAGCGGCCAGTGTCGAACCAGTAGAAGTTTCCATCACAAGGAATTTGAAACTGCTCGCCGTCGACCTCCCAGTAAACATCGGGATTGGATTCGAGCGTCGCGTGCACGCGAATTCCTTGATAGTAGGGGAAATCCACGTGAGGTGGGATAAGGCCTCGCGGGAGCAGTTCGAGAAAGCGGACTTTCGTGAGCGGACTTTTGAAGCGCGAGAGAATCTCGTGGAAAAAAGGTGTGCTGGCTGAAGTCTCCAAGGCGAAGCCGGATTCGTCGAGCGTGGCAATTTCGCGTTCCGCGCCTGGCCGCTTCTCTGAGTATCCCGCAAAGGTGTGGTAGATCGACAGAGGTTGACCGCCGGGACCGTAGAGATCCAAGGCGTCATAGAGAGGATCGGCGGCCTCGGCTCGAGCCGTGAGTCCAAGTCCGCGGTAGCTGCGACGAGGTCGACGCCGCCCCTCTGCACTGAGAATCTCAAAGGGTTTCAGCGGATAGGTCTCGGCGACTTTTCGAAACTCAGCTTGCGCGCGCTCCAGATCGAAGCTGTAAGAATGGGGAAGCTTCAAAAATGCCGGTCGAATTTTGGGCCAGGGAGTTTGCGGTGCATACCAACGATCGATGAACTCATGATCTAAGCCTGTGCCGAGTTGCAAAATGGAAGCTGACTCGCTTTGGTCTGCCATCGGGTCCGACTTGACCTGAGCTGAGTTAGGATTGGATCGACCTTTGGGCGACATCATCGGCCCACGTCCTTTTGAGTTTGTTTTTCACCCGCGTCGCGAAGTGGCTTCACCGTCAAAGACTCCCAATAGGGAAGCAAAAACTCGGGCTTCAGGCTACCACGCTTAAACCAGAAACCCAATTCTCCTTCGAGGAACTGAAGCATGGTGGATTGGTACTCGAACAAGGGAGCGGCTCCTGGCGCGAGCTCCGCTTCAACTGTGAAGTCATAGCGCTCAAAAACAGGAATACCGCGCACAGGCGCCAATTCGCCAGCCTCGAGGAGGTGCTGCTTTTGGAAGGGGCGAAGTCGAGTCGCGTAGTAAAACGTAAACCTGCCGTGGGCATGATGGTATTCGAGCGTATGTCGAAACAGTTCATTGAGAATCTGGCCGCGAGCCTCGGGAAAATTCAGAAAGCCACGCAGATTGATGAAAGAGAAATAGGGCATCTTGCCCCAGGTCCAGGTGCCCAACACATAGGAGGGTTCAGCATTTACGCTGGCGCACCAAAGTTGGTAGCGGAGTTCAGGCTGATGATGCGGCGAGAGCTGAAGCTCCGGATCGGCGGCCAGGAACTTGTCCAATCGAAAGGGCATTTTCATCGACTGGGTTCGCCGAGTGAGAAGATCGATGGCAGCTGACCGCTCAGGGTCTGTCAGCTCAGCGAGTCGATCGACTTTAATATTTAGCACTGGATGGTGAGTCCGTTGACGCTCAAGGCGGCGCGAAGACCGAGCCGCGCTCGCTCCTCGAGTTTCACCAGCCCCTGAGCGCGAACCTGTGTGAAAAACTTGAGGAAATCTTGCGCGGTCGCAAACTGAAATTCGTAAACGAAATGAGATCGAGACTGGCCGCCGATCACGCCGCTCAACGACTCCGTATTGCGAAAGGCTTTGGAGACATGGGTCAGTTGACCTTGATGAACATAGCGGCGAAGAGTGTCGCGAAGGGCATCCACGTCCGCCCAAAGCGGCACGTCCTTTTCGAACTGCGCTTGCGAGTAGCCTTCAGGAAGTTCGATGGTCAGCCGAGCGGACAATTTTTTTCCGGTGAGGACAAAGGGAAGTTGGGCGAGGCCCAGGCCGCCTAAGCCGAAACTCGTCAAACCAAAGTTGGTCAACAATGAACGACGGCTCAATCGACGAGAGGGAGTTATCAAAGCCAAATCCGCATTACGTTCTGCCACTATTTAAATGGTAACCAAGACGCGGAGTTGATTGCAAGCCAGCATCCCTCACTTCGTCGGAATAGCTGAACGCCCAACGCCCTTTTGGATTTTGCCCAAAATTCAGTCAAATTGAGACAACGTCGGCGTTGATCGAGGGTCGAGTTCCCAAAACCCGGGCGATCGCTCAAAAGAGTGATGCGAAGTGAGTCAAACTGAGACGCCGGTTTTTCTGAGGGCTCAATGCGAGAGAGGTCTCGAAGCTCACTCACGACGAAGGTCGGGCTGATTGTTAGCGAAGTCGTGGGGCAAAGCTGAGACCAAGCTGAGGGTCCCATGTTGAATGTAAGCCGACGAGCCAGGCTTGGCCTTGATGCCAAACAAAGATCGGTCCACCCGAGTCGCCCGGAACGCCTAAGGCATCTTGCGACTCAAGAAATTCGTCCGCCGCACTGAGATCGTGATTGAGAAAACTGGTGATCCAAGTGCGTCGATTTTCCAGTTCGCCTTGCGCATTGGGGCGACCGCCGTAGCCGATGCGATGAAGCTTTTGTCCTCGTGGGATGGGCCAAGCTTGAGGCCAAACACGAACGCGAGGAAAGCGATGCGCGACTTCGATGATCGCCCAGTCAAAATGAAATCTGGATTGGCGAGGATCGTACTGAGGATGTCGATGAATGGGAGGATTCAAGACACGAAGATCCGTAGCGGTGGAGCGCCTCGTTGTGGGGTCAGTCGTATTCAGATTTTCAAGCGAACTCAAACGCCAGATCAGGCGTCGGCCGGTCATCGCAATCTGCGTGCAATGCGCTGCTGTGAGAATGTGCTGCGCACTCACCGCGACGCCCGTGCAGGTGCTGACAAGCCCGCTTTGATCAAACACCTGGATGCCGATGGCCGATTGCCAGCAGGTCCAATTCGGAGCGGCGCAGGCTGTGCTGACCGTCTGAGAAATCGTCGACGTGGCGGCCTCAGCCGATGTCCCACGAGCTCCGGTCAAGCCAACGAAAGTCGCAGCGAGAGCGAGAAAGAGCCTGCGGAAGAGCGGTGTGATTACCGCTCCAAGCATCGCTTCAACCACCGCTCCGACCATAGTTGCAGTCACAGTTGGAATCATGGTTGCAGTCATGGTTGCAGTCATGGTTGCAATCATGGTTGCAAATCGAAGCTCGCAAATGAGGTTTCGGCCGGCTGGTTTGGGCATCGGCGAGACTCAAACACGAATTGATTTTCAAGATCAAGCGCGGATCGAGTCGATCCCGTTTTACGGCGCCTGGTAGCCGATCAAAGAGTAAGTCAGCATGGTCACCGTCGGAGGCGGCGCACCGACAATGCTGGCCGGGGGAGGCATGGTTGTTTTGGCTTCCAGCTTGGTCCAAGAACCGAATCCGGGTGCGAACCAATAAACTTCATGGCGACTGATGTTGTCGGTTGAAAAGCGCGTGCACTCGATTTTCCAGTGGGTGATGAAGCCGCGCCCCGAAACTTCAATTGATTCCGTGCCGAGCACGCCGCAATTGATGTTTTCTTGCGATTGATCTTGGCGGCGAATTTTGAATGAATTGCGTTTGCCCGTTTCGAGCGGAAACAAGCCATCGGGATTGCCTTCAATACTGGCCGGCGGCCTGAAGTCTCCCGAAAGCGGATTGCAGAAAGCCTCGCTGGGAATTGCGAATCGGCCTAAAGCGCAAGTTTGCTGGGAGTCCAAACTCCAAACCGTCGAGTCGGAGAGCACGGTCGTCGCCACACGCGACTCCTCTCTCGAGATCGGAACACCGGCTGCTGAAGTTCCTAAAATACGATACGAGTAAAATGCACCGCGAGCCGGGCGAGCCTCGGTGAGCAGCTCTTCCGTCGCGCCTCGCCGCGTTCGAGCCGGTGCATTTGAGTCTGGCTTCTGATCGTTGCCCGTCGCGGGTGTTTGCGAAGCCTGCGTACTTTCCTGGGCGGGCCCTGTGGCCTTGAGAGACTTCCACCACCAAAGTCCTCCTCCCAAGACGGCACTCGCCACGCCCATCGCCAGCACCAACTGCATAAAGTTAAGGCTGCTGCTTCCACTTGGAGCGGGTGTCGCTACGGCGTGGGGGCCTGAGCCCAACCGCGGTTGTCCAGTTGCGAGGGGGTTCAGTTTAGGTGCTGAAGATTCGGGCGAGACCCCTGCGTTGGCTGCCGCTTGAACCTTAATACGAGCGGCACGAGCTTGCGCGGCCTCTTGTCGGGCGCGCTGATAATCTTGGACGGCTTGTTCAATGATTTTTTCATCGATCAAGGCCCCTCGCTGCGTGACCTCCACCTGAAGGCCTCTGCTCGTCGCCAGATGTGTCGCCCGCGTGAGAACAAAAGCAAACTCGCAAGACCGCAGTTGGGCGTTTTTTAGTTTCTCAAGCAAAGTTGGTGACCACCTGTAATCGCGATCGAAGCGCGCCGACTGCGAGAGGGCCACCGGCATCGGCTCCATCATAATTTTTTCAATCTCTCCAGCGACCTCATCAGCGCTTTCCAGTCGCCGCTCGGGTTTTTTTGCGGAGAGCTTCGCCACCAATTGAAAAAGTCCGGGAGGTGAGACATCGACCAGGGGTTCGGGCCAACCGAGATTCTCTTGAGCGACCTTTTTCATGGTCTCAAAGGAGCTCTCGCTCTTAAATGGGGTGGTGCCGGCGAAGACTTCATAGATCAGCAAACCCAGAGCATAGATGTCAGTCTTTGGATTGGCTGTCGCTCCGGCGAGTAACTCGGGTGCGAGGTAGTTGACGGTACCAATCACGATTCCGGTCTTGGTGCGAAAGCCGCGCTCGTCGCTTCCGCCGTCGGCGAAGCTCGCAGGCCTTGCGATCCCAAAGTCGATGATTTTGGCGCGACCTTCGCGGTCGATCATGACGTTGGCAGGCTTAAGATCGCGATGGATGATGTTGGCGCGGTGGCAGGCGGCCAGGCCCACGGCGACCTCGCGACAAATCGCCAGCATATCGATGAGCGAGAGTCGGTGCTGGCGAATCAAGCTATGCAAAGAAATGCCGTCGATATACTCCATGGCCATGTAGTGACCATTCGCGTACGGACCGTCTTTAAAGATGCCCCAATCGATCAGTCCGACGACGTTGGGATGTGACACCTGCCCCAGCGTTTTGGCCTCGGCCGCAAATCGATTGCGAACGTCGGTGTCTTCCATGAGGTTTTTGAATACGGTTTTCAGGGCCACGCGTTTTTTGGTTTGAAGGTCTTCAGCTAAAAAGACCTCGCCCATTCCGCCCTCGCCGAGTTTCTTCAAAACGGTGAAGCGACCCCAGGTTTGGGGAAGCGTGAGTTGCGAACCCGTCGAGGGTCCGGCTTTGCCATGCGGGGGAGATTGCCCTTGATCTGACATCGAATGCCTATCGGAATCTACGCGAGTTAATTTTATGAGAATCAGCGACTCAACTTGAGACGACGAGGGATTTTGCCTCGACGTATTGATGAAGACCAACACCGCCAGAGCCGGCTTTCGATCGGTGGGCGGAGGTCCTCAATTTGGTCAGCCCGAGAGGGAGCGAATCGGCCCGATATGGACTAGATATCTGGCTTAATAACTGGCCTAATATCTGGCCGATCAACGCCGCTCCATGGATGAACCGTCACAGACCTTTTGTGGGCCGTTCCGTCTCAGGTTGAGACTGTGACTTGATTGTGGAGATGACTAGGGGCGAACTTGACCCTGGCCGTCAATCACCCAGCGCACCGAAGTGAGCTCGCGAAGACCAACAGGCCCCCGCACATGAAGCTTCTGTGTCGAGATCCCCAGCTCGCCACCTAGGCCGAGTTGATAGCCATCGGTGAATCTCGTGCTGGCATTCCAGTAAACGCAAGCCGCGTCGACGGCATTTTGAAAGCGTCGTGCGGCGGCTTGGTTCTTCGTAATGATGCATTCAGAGTGTCGCGAGCCATGTCGGGCGATGTGCTCGAGCGCCGAATCAAGATTTTCAACGATATGCACGTTGAGGATGAGGTCCAAGTGTTCCGTGTCAAAGTCTTCGGGGCGAGCGCGACGAATCGAGCTCTTCGTGCTGAGCTTTGCCGATTCGGATTCAGATGACGTGGCGGCATCTTCACTGATGTTTTGGGCCTCGCCCTCGAGGCCCAGGAAGCGTAGCGCTTCCTCGCTCATGCGAAGTTCGACATGTCGATGGCGAAGACTTTGAATCAGTACACGGCTGGCATCGCGTCCCCAGGCTTGATCGATCAGCAGGGTTTCGACCGCGTTGCAAACTCCAGGACGCTGGGCCTTGGCGTTGATCAAAACCTCCTCGGCCATCTTGCGATCGGCATCGGCGTGGACATAGAGATGACAAAGCCCGCGATCGTTTTTGATCACCGGCATCTTAGATTCTTGAGTGACGAGTTCGATGAGAGCATCTCCGCCACGAGGCACGCAAACATCAAAAACATCGGATCTTTTCAGCAGTCGATTGACGAGCGCACGATCATAGTCTTGTAAGCCAACGAAGCAGTTGAGATCACGAGGCAGGACCGTCGCGATCATATCGTAGAGACAAGCCGCCGTCGCTTGCGACTCGGAGCCACCACGAAGGGCGATGGGGTTACCGCTTTTGAAGGCGAGCGAAAACGTCTCGGTGATGACGTTTGGGCGACTTTCAAAGATCATGAAAATCGGCCCAAGCGGGGCGCGAATTCGACGAGCGATGAGGCCATTCTCGAGCTCTCGCTCATCCACGAGCTCACCCACGGGATCAAAGAGATCCGCAACGGCATGCAGGCTCTTGGACATTTGCTCGATGCGCTGAGGCGTTAAGGTCAAGCGATCGCGAAAGGCGGCGGGTCGACCTGCATCGAGATCATCTAAGTCCAGGGCGTTGGCTTCGAGGAGTTTCTTTTCTTGGCGAATCAACAGATCGGCGAGCTGCCGAAGGACGGAGTCTTTTTCGGCGCGCGACAATTGCGCAAGGCGTGTCGCTGAAGCTTTGAGTTGTACCAATTGGGTCTCGAGAGATTTGGTCATGGGGTTCGCTTCCTTCGGCGCAGCGGAGTCCGAAGCGCGTTCGACTTCAAGGCGCCCCGTTGCCGTTTGCCTGTGCTTTGTTTCCGCTCAGCTCGGCGCCAAGTTGTAGGGCGAGAGTTGAGGATACGTGTTCCGGGATGGGATTCATCGGCCTCAGTCACTGAGACTTGAATTCGAAGCAGAACTTTAGCGAGATCGCCTTTGACCAAATGCACGGGGATCCCGTCTCGACCCGCTAGCTGGGCGGCGATGAGCTTGCTGAGCATGCCGCCTTTGCCTCGCGAACTTCCCGGAGCGTTGGACGCGCTCTGAATGTGTCGAGCTTGAACTCGGGCAATGTCGGTCAATAACTTCGCGTTGGGATTCTGGCGAGGGTCTTGATCGTAAAGACCGTCGATGTCTGTGAGAATGATCAGTCGCTCCGCGCCGATGGCTCGAGCCACGAGAGCCGAGAGCCGATCGTTGTCGCCAAATTGTATTTCGGCTGTCGAAACGGCGTCGTTCTCGTTGAGAATCGGGATGGCTCGCCAATCGATGAGACGGCGAAGAGTGTTGGTCAAATTTTGCCTTCGGGATCGATGAGCAATGTCTTCCGCCGTAAGAAGGACTTGTGCCGCCTGAAGGCCTAAATTTTCTAGTGCGAGTTTGTACTGCTCGATCACGAAAATTTGCCCCAGTGCGGATAGAGCTTGCTGGGTGGGTAGATCGCGGGTCTTCGAAGGTGAGGCCGATGAGGTTCGTGCTGCGTCCCCGGGAGTCGAGCTTTGCACTGATGAAAATTGGGCCGATGAGAATTGCGGTAAGCGTTCACGAGCCGAGGCGATCGCACCCGAGGTCACCCAAACAACGCGAATCCCATCTTTTTGGAGTGAGGCCACCTGCCGCATCCAATCGCGAATGAGCAGTGGGCCTCCTTCCACGACCATTTGTGAGCCTGCCTTAATGACCCAGATGCGTTCGTTCTGCCTTTCGTTGATCCGGGTGGGGCGCCGAGAGTTTTTCATGGGATCTACCTCGCTTGGGTCAGCGGTCGGGGGCGCGTGCGAGCTCTTTGAACTCGCCGGTTTGTCGATCCTTGGTGACGTTACTCCAGATGAAAAAACGTCCGTTCATCGCGACATAGATGTCGGGCGGAAGAGCTTGCGCCAACGCGATGGCGGCTCCGAGATTAAAAAGTCCGTCGGAGCTTCCGAATTTATAAGGTACCATTGCGCCTGTTAAAATGATGGTCTTGTCGAGATTGGCTTCGCCGAGGCATCGAGCTGTCTGCTCCATCGTATCGGTGCCGTGTGTGATGACGATTCGGCTTTCGCGACTCCTCCGACAGGCCTCGCGGATCTCCGAGCGATGCTCCTGGGTCATTTCAAGACTGTCGCGCATCATCAGCTTTTCAACGGTGACACCCACGCGGCAGCGGCCAAGATCCAGCATGTCTTGAACGTGTGTGTCTCGAAAGAAAAGCTGTCCGGTGAGCTCGTTATACTCTTTGTCAAAGGTGCCCCCTGTGATCAGGAGGCGAATGTGAATTTCACTTGAGGTCGAGACTTTGGGCGTTTGCGAATCCATGCAGCTTTGCCTAATTTGTAGTGAAGCTCTTCAGGCTCAAAGTCAGTTTCGAGCCGAGAGTCCCCCGTCGAGATTCAAGTTTTGTTCGTGTGCTTTTCTGCCGAAGTTTCGCTCTCGGTTTCGCTGGTGATCGGCTCGGCATCGCGAATCTGCGCTTTGCTCGCCGTCTTTGAAGTCGAATCGGATGATGCCTCATTCATCGCATTTTGCGCTTCGCTCATAGCATCTTTCAAACCGCGAATCGCCTGCCCAAGGGACTTGCCAAGGCCAGGGAGTTGCTTCGGTCCAAAAACCAAAAGCGCTGCGAATACAATCAGACCAATTTCCCACACGCCAAGACCCATAGGTCCTCCTCGCGTTCGTATCTTCTTCAGGGCTGTCTCAAACCTGGTTCAGACTACTCCGATTTTTGAGGAATTCCAGAGTAATTTGCCAGACTTCGCTTGTGGACGGGCGGTGGGCTTATGGCGAGCCGCTGGTGGGCCCGTGATCCCGACCCGGCTCGCCTTGAGGCAGGTGCCGAGTCGGTGAAAATCCCGCCGATCAACTCGTTGGGCGGGACTCAGGACTTGGGAACCTTGCTTTCATCGACGCTGATTTCGATTTCAACGCGGCGGTTTTGGGCGCGACCTTCGGCGGACTTGTTGTCCGCAACAGGTTCATTCGGCCCTAGACCGAGGGTGCTGATGGTCGGTCCGGG
>CANHQR010000021.1 GCA_947462815.1 Pseudobdellovibrionaceae bacterium | reverse complement strand
AGTCGTCGTAGGCACCGCGATCATAATCGAGGACGGGGGCAATCGACCGCTCCGCTTGACGCCGCTTTTGTTCGGTCGCCACTTCATCGATCACTTCAAAGCTGATGGGGGATTTGATGTCGCGCGAGACCACATCGCCGACGCGGTAAGAGTACGAAAGATCGATTTCCCAAAACAATAACAGTGACAGCGCAATCGAAAACAAAAACACCATCGCCAGCCGACGGAGTCGAAAATTCTCCTCGGCCCATGCCAAGTGACGGCCCAACCACGTCCGCTCGAGACCCAGTTCATTCACCCAATCGAGAAAGCGCAGCGAGTGATCGATATACTTCGATCGATACTGCAGCGACTCGCGACTGCCGGTCTTCGAATGCTTGGAACGTCCACCGAATTTCAAGCCCACCTCAGGATGCCGAACCGCGTTGCTCCCTTCATGCTACTCTTTCCGGTCACCAGCAAGGAAAAGACTTTCGCGTCGCGATTTGCAGGCTGGACTTTGTCGCGACTGGATGCGACCTAGGGCTATGAGCGATTCACCGACCAAAGCCGCAAAACCTTCGCACCCCATTCCAAAAAATCTGAACGACTTCACCTCTTTCGTCCAGATCGTCGCCGCCCTCCGCTCACCCGGCGGCTGCCCTTGGGATCTTGAGCAGACACATCAAAGCCTCACACCCTACGCGATGGAAGAAGTCTGCGAGTTGATCGAAGCCTTGGAGCGAGGCTCGGACCAACAGATCTGCGAGGAGTTGGGCGACGTGCTTCTGCAAGTGGTGTTGCACGCGCGACTCGCCGAAGAAGAGCAGCGCTTCAATATGACCGACGTGATCCGGGGGATTGGCGAAAAAATGGTACGCCGACATCCGCATGTTTTCGGCGACACGCAAGTCGCAAATGCTCAAGAGGTTCTCGACAACTGGCAGAAAATTAAGGCGGCCGAGTCCAAAGCCCCTCTAGCCCATCCGAATCAAGAGCGCTTCGATGTGCCTCTGGCTCTCCCCGCTCTGCAGCGTGCGGCAAAAATTGGTCAGAAGACACGGCGTCTCAAGTTCGATTGGACCAAGCCGGAAGACGTTATGCTCAAAGTGGACGAAGAGGTCGCGGAAATGCGTGAAGCGCTCGTCAGCCGCGATCGAGCGGCCTGTCAGCATGAAATCGGCGATCTTTTGTTTAGCGTTGCGCAGCTGGCGCGACATCTTGATTTGGACCCCGAGCAGGCGCTGCGGGAAGGTAATGCGCGATTTGAATCTCGATTTTTTCTCATGCGGGCCATTGCTGCGGAAGCCGAGCTCAAAGATGGCCGAAGCTATGAATCGAGATCTCCAGAGGAACTCGAGAACTTTTGGCGCCTCGCCAAGGCCCGCCAACTCTCAAACCAGCCCTGAGCACCAAAGCCGACGCCACAGCTTCAATTCATCACCTCCGCCGTATTGACGTCGCCCCAACCTGATCCGCCAGGCCGCTCACTGGACTGAGGCCGATCGGCGACGGCGAGCCGTCACCAGTTCGCGGGCGCGCAAGGCGAATTCGCCGAGCTCGGGCACTCTCAAAATCGCCGTGGCGGCAAAATAGAGCCCACTGGCCAAAAAGATGGAAGCCGTCAAGGCCACCGATCTTGTCAAAAAGCGCGAACCAAATTCCAACACCAAAGGTTCGTAGATCAAACAGCCCGCGGCCAAGGCCCCACAGGCCAATGCGAGCTTCAAAACCAAGCCCACAGTTTGTCGCCACTCCAAAGGTCCGACCCACTTTGAATAGGCGAGGCCGAGCAGCACGGCGTTCACCAAACTGGAGAGCACCGTCGCCGCGGTTAATCCCAAGAGTCCCAAAGATCGCGTCCCCGCCCACGCAAAGACGGCGTGGCAAGCTAAGGTCACCACACCCGCCAGCGCGGGAAACCAGGTGTTGCCAACTGCAAAGAATCCTTGCGCCAGAAGCTTCACGACCGCAGCCATCACAAGGCCGATCGCTGAAACCCGAATCACCTCTGAGGTCATGAGCACATCCGCGTAGCGGAACTCTCGCCCCTGAAAGAGCACCTCGGTGATCGGCTCCGCCAAGACAAAAAGTCCAACAGCCGAAGGCAGCGCCAAAAACAACACAAAGCGAAGTCCACGCCGTAAAGTCGCCGTCATACTCGCCGTATCGCCGGCAGCCCACTGCCCCGACAAAGTGGGGAGCATGGCCGAGCCCACACTCACCGCAATCAGCGAAAGCGGCAATTCAAAGAGTCGATCCGCCAGATAAATCGCTGTATGCGCGCCCTGGGGAAGCCGCGACGCGAAGACCACGTTGAGCACCGTCATCACCTGCAATACACCCAGCCCCAGGAGGCTCGGCCCCATCGCCGCAAACACCTTCTGCACCTCAGGGAGTGTCCATACGGGCTGCGGCCCCTGGGGACTCGACCAGAAAAAGCCCAGTTTTGGCCAATGACCCGCGCGGCGGATCGCCGGTACGAGAATGAGCATTTGCAAGGCACCGCCCACCAACACACTCCAAGCGAGGGCGCGTTCCGCCTGAGCTTGTCCGCGAAAGCCGAGGATGGCGATGATCAGGCTCAGGTTGAAAAGGCAGGGTGCGAGTGCGGCGAGCGCAAAGCGATGCAGGCTATTGAGGACCGCCATAAAAAACGCATACATCGAGACCAGCGCCACAAATCCGAACATGATGCGCGCCAAATCGACGGTGAGTTGAAACTTGCCCGGCACCTCATTGAAGGAACCACCGCTCAACAAAAGCCGCATCAACTCATCCATGAAGACGATTCCGAAGAGCGAGATCAGGGTGGTGAGCGATAAGAGTAAAGTGAAAACCGCACCCACGAGCCTTGTGGCCTCACCGGGTGCCGAGGGGCGCGTGAGCGCGATCACCAAACTCGGCAAAAAGCTTGCGGACAAAACCCCTTCACCAAACAGCCTTCGGAAAATATTCGGCAAACGGAAGGCCACAACAAAGGCATCCCGGACCTCGGGCGAAAAGTGCCGGGCCAACAGCATATCGCGCAAAAGACCCAACACTCTCGAGGCCAAGGTTCCCAAAGCCACGAGACTCGCGGACTGGGCCACCGAACTGACAGCTCGTCCCAGATGGTGCCGGCCACCAACGCCCTGCGTTTCGATTGAATTCTCGGCCAAATTCTCGCCCGAGTGATGGGCTGAATTCTCGGTGGATTGAGGACTTCGGGTCATGTTCCAGGCCCTGACAAAGTGTTGCAAAAGCAGGGTGCGACGTGTTACGCCTTCTCCCTCTGTCGTTATTGGGGAGGTTAACCCTTGGCAACTCATAAGTCCGCAGAAAAACGCGCTCGTCAGGCTGTCCGTCGCAACGCACGCAACTCGCAAACTAAGGCGGCGGTCCGCACGGTGGAAAAGAAAGTTCGCACCCTTTTGGGTAGCGACAAAAAAGCAGTTCCCGAGGCTCTAAAAGAACTGAACTCGAAGTTCAGCAAGGCTGTCGCGAAGGGCGCTATGCACAAGAAGACTGTGGCTCGTAAAATGAGCCGCTTGGCGAAGATGGCCCACAAAGCCGCGTCGAAGTAAGCGTTCTCACAAAGCCGACATTCAAATTCCCTAAGTGCAAACTTGGTGGAAGCAAACTTGGTGGAAGCAAACTTGGTGGAAGCAAACTTGGTGAAAGCGGACTTGATGGAAGCAGACTTGATGAAAAAGGCGGAGAAGTCCGTCAAAAGCAAAAGGAGGCCAACGCCTCCTTTTTTTTCGACCTTATCGCCAAGACTGAACCTCCGGCTACCAAGCCTCTATCCTCATTCGCTTAGGCCTCATTCGCTTAGGCCTCATTCGCTTCAGGAGGCTTGGCTCGCGTAAAGCTCGTTGGCTGGGGTGAACTCGATGCCTCACCTGAAGCTTGAGAACCCGGTTCGCGTTCACCGACGGCGAGCGAGGGATCGGCGGATCCGCCCAGCCGATGTGTCTCTCGACCACCATCCGCCACCTCATCGGCTGACTTAGCCGCCACGTAGTTTCGAATCATGCGTCGGTTTTGAAAGGGTAGCTCGCTAAACTTCAATCCTATGGCGACGCCTTCTGGAACTGGGTTTTGATAAATGGCGACAGCTCGCAACACCATCGCCCGTTCGTCAGCGCTGGCGCTTGATTCAGCATCTGAGCCCAGTTGCTCAGGAAGAATCAAAGCCAGCGTTCCGGATCGTCCCGCCGTCCATCGGCGGGCTAAAACAGCCGGAACGATAACCATCGCGCCACCTTCGGAAAGCTGCCGACCCTCGATCACCTGGTACTCGCCATCAAACAATAGACCCATCGGCCTTCGATACGCACGCCGAGGCGCACGCCGCGTTCCCGAGCGCGATTCCTCGAGCTTGGCCTGTTTGAGATAATGTTTAAAGACCATCAACTTATTATCGGCGAAACAGACCGAATTCTTGAAGCTCGACCTGAGGCGAGGCGGAGGCCCTGTCCGTGCGCCCTCACAGGGTTGTCAATTCCCCGCTTTGAGTTGGGTCTCAATGCGAACAGACACGCAGAACAAAGTTCTCAAGCCAAATGTGCGAAGACATCGGCGAAGACTTCAGGGCCCGATCTGTATCCAGCAAGGCCTCGAGGGCCTGGTCCAACTTGTTGGCCGACCAGAGCTTGGACTGATCCACATAATCGCGCAGGAAAAATGGCGACACACCGGCACGCGCGGCGAGCTTTTGCCCCACCAGACCCTCGCGTGAGCCCTCCAGAATCGCACGCAAGATGCGCACGTGCCGGCCCACCAAGGCCAGAATACCCATTTCGTTTTGACCCTGATCGAGCAAGTTCGCGAGGCAATAAAGTGCACGCGCCCGATCTCCGCGCCCCACAGCATCCGTGAAGTCGAAGACGGATTCGTGGCGCACCCGCGAGACCACTTTCAAAACGTCTTCGACTTTTGCGTGCACTTTTTTGCTGCCCTCGCGCCCCCCCAAGTAGATGGCGAGTTTGCGGATCTCTCCATCGAGGTCGTGGAGGTGAGAACCCACCACCTGCTGAAGTGCTAGACGCGAGTCCTCATCGAAACCGATGCGATGCCGTTCGCCGAGGAAATCAATCCAATCAGGAATCTGATTTTCATAAGGGCGTTTGCATTCCATCTGCACGCCGCTTTCCAACAGTCGCTTCCAGTGCTTCTTGCGCTTGTCGATCTTGCGAGCGAGTACCACTAACACCACACCCGCCAGGCGTCCCGCCGCCATTTGCTCGATGACAGGCATGAGGACGTCCCATTCTTTATCTGTCAACTCGTCCGCCTGGTCGAGGCGCACCAGGCGATTCGGCGCCATCATCGGCAAGGTCTCCAGAGCATCGCGAACGCGATTCACATCGCAATCTTGTCCATCGAATACGCTGAGATTAAAATCGCGAAAGCCCTCAGGCACGACAGCTTGCACCACATCGGCCGCGGCTCGCTCAGACAAAAATCTCTCTTCACCAAAGAACAAATACAAAGGCGCAAAATCGCTCTTTTTGAGAACCTGCGTGAGACGATTGTAGGTCATTTCCGTCGCGGCCATCAGAAGTTCTCCGTCAATCGGCCATGAGCTTCGGCCATCACATCGGCGGCCATCGCGGCGATCAATTCTTGCCGGGCGCTATGGTTGTAGAGCGCGTTGGCAGAATTCAGTCCTTCCAAACCGAGCTTGGGGGCCAGGTAACTGCGCTCGCCGCTAAAGGAATCCGACCAGATGATTCGGCCGTCGCTCACGCGCTTGAGCTGTAGGCTCGTGCGCACCGTCACTCGATAGACGGTGTTCAAGATGGTGCCTTGCGGAATCAAGCCTCCGGGTTGGTCAACTTTCAATTGGTCGACTGAGGTGGAGGCGATCTCGTCCACGCTGCCCTCCAAGACGACCTCGGCTTCGCGTTTATCAACGATCTGCCCGATGCGCGAGCGCTGAAATTCGCGAATCATCGAATTGGTGAAGGCGACTTCGGCCCCGGCCTCATGCGTCCGGTTTTTAAAAACTGGAATCGCTAAACGAGAATGGCCTTCGGGCAAGCGTCGAGGCCCCAGGCCCCAGGAATACGCACACGAGCTCAGCACAAGCGTCGCCACAATCGCAGCCGCGCACTCTATCGCAAGACACGCTGCGCGAGTTCGTAAAAAGCTGGGCTGAGGGATTCCCATAGGGCGGGTCGACATGCGATGAGTTTAGCGATGAGGCGTGTGCTCTTCAAGGAGAGCTTCGCTGGAAGCCTCACCTGTTTCGCGCCGCTCTCAAACTGAAGGGGGAATACCGAGAATGAGTGAGAGTCTACCGAGAGAACGCCTGATGCTTGAGCAGCCCCGTCAACCAACCCGATAACGCCCCCGAACGACGCCCCCCGATGACGCTGAAGATTGCGACAAGAAGAGTGCGACCCATACATTGACCCAAGAGACGAAGGACCACGTGAACTCGCCAGCTGATCCCCATCCTCAATTCCACGATGCCTCGATCATTCAGATCCCACGGCTTCTGACTCCCGGCCCAGTGCCTGTGCCGCCGGAAGTGCTCGAGATCTTAGCTCGGCCGATCGAACATCACCGCACACCTGAGTTTTTAAAAGTTTTCCGCAATTTACTGAAGCTCTTGCCGCGCGTGTTCGGCACAAGTCAGCCGGCCTTTGTGCAAACCTGCACAGGCTCAGGCGGCATGGAGTCTTTGATGGTCAACGTCCTCTCGCCGGGCGATCGCGTGGGCGTGATCGTCAGTGGAAAGTTTGGCGAACGTTGGGCGGAGATGGCTCAGGCCTACGGCGCGATCGTGCGCCGTTTTGAGGTCCCTTGGGGCGAATCTGTGGACCCCGTGCAACTTGAGGCTTGGCTTCGCGCCGAGGAGCCCTTGCACATTCTCATGTCGCAAGTTTGCGAAACCTCAACGGGAGCTCTTCACCCGGTGCGAGAGATCGTGCAACTGTCGCGCGCGCGCCACAGCGACACTCTCGTACTCTTGGATGCCATCACCGCGCTCGGCGCCCTGTCCCTCCCCATGGATGAGTGGGATATCGACGGCATGGTCGGCGGCAGCCAAAAAGCTTTCATGTTGCCGACGGGCCTCGCCCTTCTCGCTTGGAGCGAACGCGCGTGGAAGAAGATTCCGCAGGCGCGTGCTCCTCGAAGCTACTTCGATATCCGCGCCGAACGGGCCGCCAATCAAAAGGGCGAATCGCACTTTTCTTCGCCGGTGCCTCTGTTGCGCGCGCTCGAATACATTCTGTCCAGAATCGAGGCGGCGGGCGCTCCACATTGGCAGTATCGAATTGCAGGGCTTTCTCTCGCCACCAGGTCAGCCTTACCTCATCTTGGGCTCAAAGTGTTTCCGCGCGTACCGTCGCCGACACTCACTGCGATTACCGTTCCTGAGGGAATCGACGGCCAAAAATGGCGAGAAAAACTTGAGGTCGACTACGGACTCATTCTGATGGGCGGGCAAGATCAGCTGAAGGGCCGTGTGCTGCGCATTGGACATATGGGCTACATTCGCGATGAGGACCTGCTCGCGGCGATTGCCGGGCTTGCCGATTCACTCGAGAGCCTACGACCTGGCTCTGTCGCACCCGAGCAGCGAGCCGAAGCACTTCGCGTCGCTCAATCCGTTCTCACTCAACATCCCTTTGTACTCGCGAGCCACACCTCGTCGGAAACGGAGGGCTTGCGATGAGCCAAGGTTTCATCATTGGTGTTGCGGATCGCTTTCACGCTGAAGCGCGAGCTTGGCTCACCGAGAGACTGCATGGTCGAGTCGGCGCACGCCTCGTGGAGATCGTGAGCGACGCGGATCTCGCTCCTTGTCACGCCCTCATCGTCCGCAGCCGATTCGCGCTCACGCGCGAACGACTCGCCAAAGCCCCTGAGCTCCGCGCGGTCGTCACGGCGACGGCCGGCTTTGAGCACTTGGATTTGAATGCTGCCAGCGAGCGAGGCCTGCGCCTCGCTTACACTCCGGATGCGCACACCGCACCGGCGGCCGAACTGACCTGGGCGCTGGCTCTAGCAGCCGCTCGCAAGCTGAATTCGGCTTGGAGCGCTCAAAGCGAGTCGCGCTGGGCTTCACGCGAAGAAATGCTCGGTGAAAGTTTGAGCGGACGAACTTATGGCGTCGTGGGGCTTGGTCGCATCGGCCGACACGTGGGTCGCATCGCCCAGGCTTTCGGCATGAAGTTGGTCGCATACGATCCGTATTTAGATGACGAGGCCTTTCGCAATTGCGGAGCCGAGCGCTTGGCTTTGGATGAACTGATTCACGCGGCCGATGTGATCAGCCTCCACGTGCCGCTCACAGATGAAACACGCCGTCTGATTCACGGCGGTCACCTCCAGCATCTTCGCGACGCTCAAGTTCTGATCAACACTTCGCGGGGTGAAGTTTTGGCCGAAGATAACTTAATCACGCATCTCAAGTCCGGTGGCCGCGGCTTGTTTGCTTTGGATGTGTTCGCTCGCGAGCCGCTGCCTCAGGACTCGTCCCTATGGTCTCATCCGCAAGTGCTCTGCACACCGCATGTTGGCGCCCTGACCGAGACGGCCTTCCGAGAGGCCTCGCTGCAGGCGGCGTCAAGCGTCTTACAGCTCCTCGAGGGCCAAGACGCTCCGAATATGCTGCCGCCACGAGCGGAGTGGTACACCTATCGTTTCGCAAACGCGCCTTGACGGCGCCCTGAGCTTGATAAAGCTCCGCAATTCTGCGACTTTCTCGGCTTCGCAAAGTACAAGCGGGGCCATTCTTGGAGGTCATATGCCGGGCTTAATCGTTGTCGGCGCTCAATGGGGCGACGAAGGTAAAGGTAAAGTCGTCGACGTCTTCTCCGCCCACGCGGACTTTGTGGTGCGCTACCAAGGCGGCGCGAATGCGGGCCACACGCTCGTCGTCAACAACGTTAAAACCGTCTTGCACCTAGTACCCAGCGGCATTCTCCACTCGAAGACCACATGTATGATCGCAGCCGGTGTGGTGTTAGACCTTGCCGAAGTGGCCAAAGAGATCCACGACCTCAAAGCCGCGGGCGTGCTGTCCAATCCCGAGCAGTTGCGCATTTCCGATCAATGCACGGTGCTTTTGTCCTATCACCGCCAGCTTGATCAAGCTCGCGAAGCGGCTCTGGGCAACGAGAAAATCGGCACCACGGGTAAGGGCATTGGCCCCGCCTACGAGGATCGAGCTTCGCGACGGGCTGTCTTGTTCGGCGATCTTTTTGATCGCGACAAGCTTCGCGAGAAGCTCGAACACTCGCTGAAGGAGAAAAACTTCCTGCTCGAGAAGTTCTACAACGCCAAGCCGGTGTCTGTGGACGAGGTCGAACGCGAAGTTCTGGCTCTCGCGGAGGAGCTCGAGCCCTATCGATGCAAGGACGCCTCCTTCATCATTCACAAAGCGCTCAAAGGCGGACGTAAAGTTCTATTCGAAGGCGCACAAGGTACCATGCTGGATCTTCTGCACGGGACCTATCCCTTCGTGACCTCGAGCTCGACACTCTCGGGCTCCGCCTGTGTCGGATCGGGAGTAGGCCCCAATCTCTTGCAAAAGATTGTGGGTATCACCAAAGCGTACACCACGCGGGTGGGCTCGGGCCCGTTTCCCACGGAGATGCACGGCGATCTCGCGGAACGTTTGCGCCAAGAAGGTGGCGAGTTTGGGGCGACCACAGGGCGCCCACGACGTTGCGGTTGGTTGGATTTGGTCGCGCTCAAATACGCGATTCGCGTGAATGGGATCACCTCTCTCGCTTTGATGAAATTGGATGTGTTGAGCGGCCATGAGCGCATCGAAGTCTGCACGGCCTATCGGCTGGCCGGTCAAGAGATAAAAGAACTACCGGTGTCCTCGACTGACCTTGCTCGTGTCGAACCGATTTATCGGACGCTGAGCGGCTGGTCGGGCGATCTGCGCAATGTGCGAGCGCTCCAGGACTTGCCACAGGCCGCTCGCGACTACATTCAGTTTGTGGCCAGCGAAGTGGCCACACCGATCGATGTGGTTTCGGTCGGCCCAGGCCGCGAGCAAACTCTGTGGATTAAGCCGCTGTTTGCATGAGATTCAGCGAGGGCTGCGCCATAGTTTACATCTGGACTCACAACGTGGCTCTTCTCTGCGCTGCGAATTTGCTTTAAGTTTCAGCAGGTTCGAAGAGGCCAGATCTCCCCCACTTCTTCTTGAGTTCGCGCAGATTTCTTCCAATCTAGTTGACAGCAAGAGCTAAAAATCGGAATTTGGCGCCTCGCTTTTGACCTGGTGACGAGCCGCTAGCTCAGCCGGTAGAGCACATCCCTTTTAAGGATGGGGTCGATGGTTCAAATCCATCGCGGCTCACCAACTTCTCAAGCGAACTTTGTTTCAAAAGGACAAATGTCTCGGGTCCCCATCGTCTAGTGGCCTAGGACACCACCCTTTCACGGTGGATACTGGGGTTCAAATCCCCATGGGGACGCCAATTTACAATGCCTTCACCTCATCGCTTAATGCTTCCGCAGTTGGGACAGGTCGGTGTCTCCGTGCTCTGACCTCGAACGTCATTATCATTGCCAAGATCGAAATCCTTCTGAGCCCGAAGCGTCATAAGGATTGAATTTAGTCATTTGGAACCAACTTGGCATTTAAGTTCAATCCTGCTACCCACTTCCTTATGAAAAAACAAAAAATATTTGCTGCGATTGTTGTGAGTCTTTTATTTAAGCCATCGATCAGTGATGCCTGCACAGGGATCTCCTTAAAAGCCGCAGACCAAACTGTGGTGGTGGCGCGAACAGTTGAATGGGCCCTGGGCGATGCGCAGCACAATCGTCTGGTTGTTTTTCCGAGAGCTAGGGGCTACCAGGCGCAGACTCCCGACGGATTAAATGGGATGAAGTGGACCGGAAAATATGGATTCGTCTTTGTATCAGGTTACGGACAAAACTACGGCCCCGATGGCTTAAATGAGGAGGGCTTGTATGTAGGCATGTACTACCTTCCTGGTTTTGCGGACTTTCAGGTCTACAAAAAAGCCGATGCGAGTAAGTCAATGAGCGTCGGTGACTATATGCAATGGATGCTTTCGAGTTTTAAAACTGTCAAGGAAGTACGAAACCATCTGAATGATGTGATCGTGGTCAATGTGGCTGACCCACGTTTTGGAGGGGTACCATTGCCATTTCACTGGAAGATCAGCGACCCCAGTGGTGAGTCTATGATCATCGAGATCGTAGATGGCGGTAAGGTTAAAACTTATGATGCTTTCCGTGGCGTGATTACCAATTCGCCAACTTACGATTGGCATTTGACGAACCTTCGAAATTACATTCACCTTTCTTCGACCCCATCAAACCCTATTGAAATTGACAAAGTTAAGTT
The DNA here is from genome assembly GCA_947462815.1 of Pseudobdellovibrionaceae bacterium. GTDB lineage: Bacteria > Bdellovibrionota > Bdellovibrionia > Bdellovibrionales > JAMPXM01 > UBA2339. The sequence continues at coordinate 38,120 of CANHQR010000021.1, read as the reverse complement.
TACACCACTGGGTGGCGGTTCAGGGCTTGTCGGCCTTCCTGGAGACTTCACTCCACCCTCACGCTTTGTTCGCGCTGCTGTCCTGACTTCGGTAGTTCGGCCCCTGGCGACTGGTAAAGATGCAGTTTTTGAGGCGTTTCGGATTTTAGATAGCTTTAATATTACTGTTGGAGCCACAGGATCGAAGGAAAAAATCGCGAAGGATATCGAAAGTGCAACGCAGATAACCTCTGCGTCTGATCTTAAGAATCGTGTTTACTATTATCATACGATGTATAATCGTCGGATTCGAAAGATCGATTTGAAGAAGATCGATTTTTCGAAAGTTAAACAGCAAGTGATTGACGATGATGCCGATCATAACGCTGACGTCAAAGAGCTTGTGATCGCGAAATAATTTTCGAAGCTTATCGAATAGATCTTGAAACCGACGTCAGTCTTTCCGTTTCAATGAGCTTGGCTGTTGGCTTGATCAGGCTTTGGTAGGAATTTTTCTGATCCCGAGGTCAACAGCTTGCGCTTAATCCTGACCCTCCCAAGGTCTAAGTTTTTCGCAGGCCGACTTGCATAGAAAATGAGCCAATTTCCGGGTCTCAGATCAATACCCTTGGCCATTCGCTTTACAGAAGCTTTTTGAAGTCTGCGAAGCGTTTTTCGCGAGCCTTCGAAGTATCCATCACGCCCTTTTTCTGCATTTTTAGATAATCTTTTTGTAGTCTTTTTACTCGATCGGCGCTTGCTGGATGACGACTTGATTCCTCTGCCTTCAGGGCGGCGGTGAACTCGATATAGTCCGCTGGAAAATAACCAGAACGATAAGCCGCTAGTATGGCTCCGCGATCTGCGACTTTTTCTTGATCGCGCGAAAATGGATTCTGGAAAAACTTTTCGTAGGCTTTTCCCATCAGTCCCGAAACTCCCTCGCTCAATTCTGATTCGACCAGTCCGTCAATTGAGGCATCTCCGGTAACGTTCGTATTCAGTCCCGCTTGTTTCGCGAGCGACATCCCGCCTTCGGTTGCTTTCGATACGCCCTTCCTAAGAGCTACGTTTTCAATTTCAGCTAGGCCATCTTGGCAAATCACGTGCGTCGCCTCATGAGCCAATATCGCGGCTAATTGATCCTCTGACTTCAAAGTCTTCAGCATCCCAGTCGAAATGTAGACATAGCCACCCGGAAAAGACATCGCGAGCTTTTCGTCGGTCTTCAAAGCCGCGAACCTGAACCCTTCAGCCGGGAAAAGTTTTTCTTTTCCCCCGCCACACTTAATGTTTTTGGGGCCGTTATCAAGATGGAGGGAAATGTACTGCCCTACTTTATTAAGATAGGAAATCACTTCGTGGTCTTCGACAAGTGGATACTTCTCGACCAAGGCAACTGACATGTCTCGCCCAATTTGAACCACTTGGTTTGGATCTAAGTTGGCTATCGCAAGCTCCATTTCTTCGTCGCCCAAAACTTCGCCTGCAGTCGACGCGACTTTCTTCATGGATTCACAACCACCCATGAAAATCATAAGCGCTATCACCGCCCAGACTTTAGTCTTCAACTTCATTTTTCCATCCTCTAATGTTTAGCATTAGCGAATCAAGCGGCTGCGAAGACCGCCCTCTTTCATGAATCTCGATATTTCAGATTCAGAAATCTTGAGTGCCTCAATTTTTTCCAAGGTCGAAGCCGATTTTCCTTTAAATTTTGCAGCTGTCTCAGCGGCGGCATTCTTCACCTCGTCGGAGTAAGCGCCAACCTCATTTTCTAGCGCCTCTCGGGCGTTCTGCGATTTGCCTTTTACAACCGCCCCAACATCTTTTTTCAATGAAGCCGACTTATCTTTTACCGAAGAAGCTGCCGCCTGCGCCGCGGGAGAAATGTCCGAGACTCCTTTTGCAACGGCGCCCATTGAACTCGCAATTCGACCCTTGGTGTCTGAGGTCACCTTGTGAGCCGCCTTCATGTTTGCAACGCCGGCCAAAACATTTTTATTTTTCGAAATTGAAGGGGTGCTCACCCAACCCTTCACAGACGGATCGTCAGCCAACTCAACTTTAGAGAAATTGCCCTTTGTCTCAACCACTTTCACCAGCACTCCGGGCTCTAACTGGCGAACAACCTTTCCGCCAAGAAAGGATGGAGTGGCCTTCAGAGGAGTTTTTGCGACTACGGCCGCCTGCTCGGCAGCCAGAGCGATCGAGGGTTCTATAAAGAGCAAGGTGGTTACAATTAAACTGGTGAATCTATTTTTCGTCATGATGCCAGACTCCCATCCTCAGCTGCTTAAGTTCACCGTGTTTGAGTGCATCTTGGCAACGCCGCTGCATGATCTTAGCCGGTGGAACCTCTAGGACTTGGCCAAAGGCCTGGTCCGCGGCACTCCACTCTCTTCGAAAATAGAGTGTAAATGCAGCTTTGTATCCCGCGATCTTTTCGGCGGCGATCCCGGCGGTCGCCGAATAAATCATCACAGGTTTCGATCGACCCTTTACCGCGACTTTATCAACAAGATAGATCTCAGAGGAGCCTTCGGCGCCCGCTGATTTTACTGCGTCCTCGCTCATCAAAAGTGTCACGTCGTACTGCTTTCCAAGTCCCTCGAGGCGCGACGCTAGATTTACGGAATCACCGACGGCCGTGTAGTTGTAACGATTGTGCGAGCCGATATTTCCGCAGATCGCGTGTCCGGTGTGAAGCCCGACACGGGCAACAAACAGAATGCCCTCGAAGCCAAACTTTTCACGAGCCTTCGCATTAAATCGATCGACAGCGGCCTGGTATTCCAAGGCCGTGCGGTAGGCGCGTTGCGCGTGATCATTCTGGCCGACCACTGGCGCCCCCCAGAGTGCCATAATTGCATCGCCAATGAATTTATCGACAAAACCGTCATGAGAAAAAACCAGGTCGACGCACTCGTCCAAATACATGTTTAAAATTTCGACGAGTTTGTCGGCGTCGGTCGATTCTGCCAGAGATGTAAAGCCCGATAGATCCGAAAATAAAATCGAAATTTCGCGACGGTCTCCAAACCTGGTCGCGCTCAACTTGCCAGACCGAATCAACTGAACCATCGAGTCTGACATCGAGTTTTTAATAGACTGAATAAAACGTTCGCGCTCTTTCCACTCAGTCTGAAATCGAAAAGACAAATAAGCGATCGCCAAGGCACCAAAAGCAACTATAAACGAAACAGGATTAAGCCAGTAGTCACTCAACCAAAAAACAAAGCTCAGCGAAGGAATCAGGAAAAGAATAATGACGACGGTTGACAAAAGTGCCGGCCGAGGGCTTGCGGGACGAAATACAGCGACGGCCAAGCCTAAGCCAAGTAATAGCGCTGAAAAGGCAATCGCCCAGTCTGGAGTCCTGCGTATACTTTCTCCGTAAATAAGATTTAAAGCCTTTGTTGTGTGGACATAAACACCTGGCGCGCGTTCATCCGTTGGCAAGGGCCGCAAATCAAAAAGTCCAGGTGCTGCAACTCCGAGGATCCAGTGCCTGCCGCCCAGCATCTTTTTGGCCTCAGTTACCGCTTCATCCTTCGGGCCATCGTGAAATTCGGAGCGATAAACGCGCAGCACATCGATGAAATCGACCAACGGAAGAGTGTCTCTCTCATAAAACTTGATAAGCGTGGACTTCACATCGCCAGATGGCAAAAACCGTTCATTGCTAGAATCAATTCGAGTTCGACCAAGAATCGCGGCTTCACCAAGAGAAGGAAACTTCTCGCCGTCAGGACTTTCAAAGGCCCAAGGAACTCGGCGGTAAACCCCGTCCTCTTCGAGCGGAATATTGACCGCGCCATAAAAAAGTTTTGCGTCGATCTCTTTGGTAATGTCGGAATTTGGTTTTTTAAAGGAGATCGACGTGGGCGCCGGGAACACGACACGCGACGCCGGATTATCAACAAGGTACTTTTTAAGTGCCTTATTAAATGCTTCGTCATCCGCTTTGCCATAGACGGAATAACTATCAAACAAAAGGTCAAAAGTGACTGAAGTGGCTTTCAAAAGCGATGCTGTCTCAAGGAACGGCCCGTAAATTTCCCGGGGCCATGGCCATCCAAGTCTCAAACTAGGATCTTCCCGCATAGCATCCAACGAAGCCTGCGTAATTACCACAACCACAATATCGTCTTTGGCCGGTTTAGCCGTCGCACGCTGAAAGCCATCGTAAACAGGCCAGCCTACCAGTTCGAACCAACCGTTAAATATTCGCGTCGTCAGCAGCAACGTCACGAAGACCACAGAAACCAAAATTGTGAGTTTCTTGAGCCGGCCTGGAAATGATAGAAGATTTCCAATAGAACTCATGTCGACTCTTTCATATTCAGTGCGAGGGCCTTGTTTTAGACGAACAGCTTTAACAGCGGGAGTTTTGTTCGATTGGCTCCTTGGCTGACTTTGTCGTCGTACTCTTCTGGTGAACAGTAATCAAGGCCTGAGTGAGGTCGCTTTCTGGGCTAAACTTCTAAGATAAACCGCGGCAAATAGTCGTTAACGTAGAAATAGGTGTTCCGCTTTTTTGTTAGTCGGACTTTTGATGCGAACGTTTAGTTGATGATGGGATGTCGCCATCACGTTGACCGCGTCAAAGAAGTGACGAAGTGAACGAACAAGACCTCCATCCCAATCTTGAGCGATTTTCCTCGGAAGAGAAATTCAAAATCGTGAAGTGGCATCTGACGATGAGAGCTCCGATCTCAAAGCTGGCGAAGAATTACGTCAAGACGCCGCAGAGTTTATATGGATGGCAGGACCAGTTCTTCGCAGCTGTACTCTCCGGATTTGATACGAAGCGCAGACCGAAGGAAGCGTCGTTGAAGAATGATGAGCGAGAATAAGCGATGCGATTCGAGATCAACCGCATGCGCGACGTCATCGCGGAGATCAAGGAGAAGAACTTGGCCTTCAAAAAAATAATAATTTTCCACAATTGAGACGCCGGATCCCATTGATTCGCCAAGTGCGAATGTCGGCAGTGGCGAGTGGCTTTGAAAGTGGTCGTGAATTTCGAACGCGCCTTCCAACATAGAGTTGGCGCTTAGGTGGAATTTCAAGGACAGTTTCTCAATGGACTGACGCAGTTCGAACTCAGTATTCGGGCTCCAAGTTCGAACTACGAATAATTCACCCTTGAGCGCTGATCAACGACCAACAGGCGCACCTCGAGAACTATCTCTCGAACCGGAGGATCCAGCAGCCGGCTCGGGCCTTGACGGGAATTTTCTGGAACAATTCGTAGAGGCACAGCATTTATCCAGTAATTCAACAGGTAGAGCTGGCGCTCCTCCGCCGGGAATCATTCGCCCAACCTCTGGACTTGCGCTTTCGTTTAGGAAAGTGTCAGCAGATCTCGCTATTCTGCGTGCTGACTCACAAATTTCGCTGTCGGCTTCTCGAGTATTGACGACTTTGCCGGCGGATACCTCATAAGAACAATTGATGCTTCGATTTTCACTTCCGTATCGAGCTTGTGTGTTGACGACAAACCTCGTCAACACACCACCGTTTTCTTGATCCCGAACGAATCTGAAATTAGAAATCGAGGAGTTTCCACGATACCGAATGAGAGACTGCGGCATCGGATTCTGAGCAAAGCTTAAGCCGACAGCTCGATCATTTTCGCAGCGGAGACTCACATCTCGGTATCCAAGTTCAGGCTCTAGAGACTGAGTTATTAGCTTGTCCGGATCTGCGAAGCTCGTCATCTGACAATTGATTGCGTACTGACCCGAAATTTGCCGATCCAAGCATGCGGCATAGTTCTGGTGGCCAGTTTCCAACCAAAGCATAAAAGCGAGCAAGCCCCCGCTCATAACAGTGCCAACAACCGCCGGCGCAGCCACAAGCGGAACGAAGGCCTCCGACTCTGAAGCAGAGAAGCTGTTCAGAGCAACCCTCGCCGCTCCCAGCCACGCCACCCCCATCCAGGGCTGCCGAGATCCATGGCGAGCCGACTTCGAGCTTCCGATCGCGGAAAAAACTTGTTTTTCAATTTCCGCCAGACCACCTGGATCGATCGATGTACCTTTGAAGGCAAGCTGGCCGTTTATAAGCAAACCGTGCTCGCCCCCCTCGCTCGGTTGATGCTTCAAGCGAAGATTCAGTAGCCGAATACGTACTTCACCGGAGTTCGCCTCGGCTCGAGGCAAAGGAAGATCCAGTGCTTGATGCGCCTCTGCATACGAACGAATGACCGCATAATCCTCGCTTCGCATAACAAACCGCATTTCAGAAAGCCAATTACCGATCGAAAGATTTTTCGCTCTACTCGACTTTGTTGTAGTGCTGACGAACAGGCGAAGCAGTTTAAGCCGCTCCTCGGCCGAAGGTGGTCTTTGGTTTTGCGGAACTTCCGCCTTGCCCTCGCCTCCCACGAATCGACTCTGCGCGAGCGATACTTGGGCGCTGAAAACGATGCCGGATAATAGGACGCCCAAGATCCGATTGAAAACTACATTCAAATGGCCCAAAGAAACCTCCCCTTAAGATTTGTACTCGGTCATTCAATCGGAGTTTCGAGCGCATCACTTGAATTCAAGTGAATTCAAGATGCCTAACTAGACTTCGTGTGGGCCATGCTCTCAAGACCTAGGTCAGAAAGACTCCTACACAGCTCTGAATTTTGGTCTGTCTTGTTTGATTGGTTCGCTCTGAGACTTAGAAGTTTCGCGCCAGCAAGCGATCTGTGATTGCATCTTTCTTCGAGTAAATTCTCTTGGTGTCAAGTTTTCGATTGAGCTGTGTGGCCTTCATTCGAACTTGTTAAAATGTGGAGTACCGACGCTGACGGCGGCTCTCCCAAGATTCAGTGAGTCATCGATCTTGAGTCAGGTAGCGTTAGCTTGCCAGCACGGCTTCCTGTCCCTGTCGTTGTTCTTTTGCAAATTCCAATGGGGCCTTCATCCCTAAACTCGAATGTGGATTGATGTTGTTGCACCTCCAATGCCATTCGTCGATTTTCTCGCGGGCGTCTTGTAACGAGAGGAAGACGTGTTCATTGAGACACTCGTCTCGTACTCGTGAGTTGAATGACTCGATCACTTGATTCGGCTTTCTGACTCGCGTGAACTCGAGCTCTATGCCGCTTCTGTAGGCCCAATACAGCATCGCTCGAGATGTGAACTCTGTTCCCTGATCGATTCTCACGATCTTCGGGTAAGAACCCGAAGCAAGATGATCTAAGAATTTTGTCACATCGACTCCGCGGATTGAGTGATCGACCAAGATTCCTGGAGGGATCTTCGAATACTCATCGACAACCGTGAGTGTCTTGGGTCTTCGGCCCGTTTCCAGATAGTCGAAAATAAAATCAATCGCCCAAACCTCATTGGGCGTTGTCGCAATTGTCGGCGGTAGACGCTGGTAAATTCCAAGTTTTTTGCGCTTCCTTCTTGCGATCTGAAGCTCGAGTTCCGTGTAAATGCGATGCGAACGCTTGTGGTTAACCTCCGGCATATCTCGCTTCAGAAGAACAAAGAGACGCGGATGCCCAAAGCGTTTGTTCTCGCCCACCAACGAGACGAGTTTATCTCGAATGGGACCGTCTGTATGCGGAACTTCTTCACAGCTAAATGTCGAAAGACTTAGGCCTAACAGACGACAGCACCGGGCCTTCGTGGTCTCGTACTTTTTGACCAGATACAGAGCCTCAGTTCGTCGACCTTTGGGCCTTACCACTTTTTTGAGTTTACATCCTTCAGCATGATGATATCGAGGGCTTACTCCGCGACAAGGCGCTTGAGCTTCGCGTTCTCAGCTTCGAGCGCCTTCATGCGCCGGGCTTCCGAGACGTCCATGCCGCCGAATTTTTTCTTCCAGTGGTAAAGCGTCTGCTGCGTTACGCCGAGTTCCCTAGAGAGCTCTTTCGCGGTTAGACCAGCCTCCAGTTTTTTGACGGCTGAAATGATCTGATCTTCTGTGAATCTTTGCTTCATCGGGTGTCCCTCTCCAGCTCTTCGCTGGTCGTTTTGGAACACCATGACTCAAGTCTCAACTACGTCAGTTTTTAGGGAGAACCGCCGAATCAAAAACGGAAACATCAAAACAGTTGCGACACAATCACGACATGAGCGGGAAGCGCAATTCGACGGACAGCCGCGAGTTAAGGTACGTGGAGGTCACGGTTTAATTCAGGATTCAGGAATACTGGCGACAATACCCCAGGCTCTAACGCTCTCGACCCATTTTTTTCCTGCCTCGAAATTCAGCTGAAGAATTTCAACGCCATAACCCGACGGTGACTGCGGCGAATCGCCTTGCTTATGAAACCGAACAATCCCTTGACCGTCGATCTTTCCTGCTCCCTTTTCACTTCCCGAAAATTCGCGAAATTGGAATTCGAAATCGACATAGGTCCCCAGCATCGGTAGTTGCGTGTCGCAAGGCTGAAAGAAGCCGCTACGTCCCGCCTTCAAACTTCTCGTGCGAAGAGCTTCGTCAAATGAGCGAAATGTGAAGTCGACCCGCAAAGAAGCGGGCTTACGACTGAACTTCGACCAGCGCTCAGAGCTAGGGACAAGACCATCGATGAGAAATTGACGTACGGCCTCTGAACTGAAGGGTTTTTCAAAAAATCCATCCGCACCTTCAGCGTAGAGTTTTGAAAGCGGAAAATCGCTGTGTCCTGACATCATTACGACTTTGGGACAATCGGCATTTCGTGCTTTGATTTTTTTAAGCAGTTCTAGCCCATTGAGCACAGGCATTCGCACGTCGCTGAGAACAATGTCGAATTCATGGGCTTCACACATTTGCCACGCGGCAAGCCCATCACTTGCGGCTTTGACGTCGAAACCGAGCGAAGCGAACAGCCGATGGATCACATCGAGTAGCTCGACCTCGTCTTCGACAACAAGTAATCGAATCGGCGCCTTTGCCATATTTGCCTTGGGCCCTTTCCGCGCGCTCTCAGAGCTCTATAACTTCATAAAAGAAAATCAAACATCCTGACCAGCGGCAACGATAAGATGCTCATGAGCACCTGAATTGCGCTCGCATCTTGAATTAGGGGAGCGAGGCGCCAAGACCCCTCACCCATTACCCGCTGAGACTGTTGTAGACGAAGCTCGAGGTCCGCCAGAACTTCGGCTGCAAACTCAGGCTGATTGCGACAAATCAGCATCAATTCGGAATTGAGATTGGCGGAGCGAGGGTCCACGTTGTAGGTACCAATCAGGACGTGCTTTCGATCAATGACGGCGCGTTTGGAATGTAGTCCCCACCGATGCGAAGACGTCCACCGCTGGCTGGAAACCCCAGAGAGGCTCCGTCCATCGTACGCCCAAAGCTCGATCCCAGAATCCGCAATCCAATCCAGACGCGAGGCCAACGCCGAAACCGTATAAAACGCATCCGTAGAACCCAAGCTGTTCGTTAGCACCTTGAGCTTTACACCGCGCGAGACCACTTGCTTGAGCGCATCATGGCCGCCTTCGCGAATCACAAAGTAGGGACTCTCGCCGATGACTTCTTCCTTCGCCTGAGCCAGTTCTTCGACTAAGCGCTTGAAAACTTGGCGTTGGTTTTCGCCTTGCGCTGGATAATCCGTGATGAAACTGAGGTCCTCGCAAGTGTGGGTTTTCGGAGATTCATTTGGTAATTTGACCAGAATCTCCTGCGGTAACTCGTGTGGCGATTCTTGCGGCGATTCTTTGGCCGCCGTTGGCAAAGGCTCAAAATACGCGCGCAGCTCTGCATCACGCCCTTGTTCCGCATAGAGCTTCTTAACCATCTCAGCCTCTTGGCTAGAGAGTGGCACAGCGATCTGCGGCGGCTCCGAGCTAAAATCCGAAGCCCAATACAGATCAAAACTTTCTTGGATTTTTTCGACGATCGGACCAACAACCTGTACGTCGGTGTCGAGAAAGTTGAATCGCGGATGCAAATCAAAGTACTCGTCGCCTATGTTTCGGCCTCCCGTGATCACGGCGTGCCCGTCGGCGATCAGTAACTTTCGGTGACTGCGATGTTGCAAGCTCACGACTCGGTAGTTCGCACTGGTGTTGTAGTAACGCACTTCAATTCCATGCTGGAGCAAATACCGAGCGTAGATCGGCTGCAGCTGGAAGACCGGTGCCGAAAAGTCGACGAGAACGCGGACTTTCACGCCGGCCTGGGCGCGCTCAATCAATGCGCTCGTTAACATTCGGCTCGCCTCATCAACGTTATAAATGAAGAACTCAAGCTCCAAGCTCTTCTTAGCCGAGCGGATCATCGCCAATCGAGCCCGTAAGCTGTCTTCGCCCTTGGACAACAGGCGTATGCGATGCGGGCTTTGCGAATTTGCCGTCAATGCATCTTCGATGTGAAACTCCGGTGCAGGCCAAAATTTTAGGACGGCAAGGCCGGCGGCCACGACCGCATAGAGTCCGACGATGAGAATGAGGCAAGTCCAGGCGCCTCGACGAGCGATCTTCGCGATCCTCTTTTCAAGAGATGTGAGTGACATGTCTCCACGCTCACACGCCGACCAGAAAATTCCAAAATGTTTTTCAGGCGGTCCGCGCGGAGCAGGACCGTTTGGCGATCGGCGGTTTCGTGACGTATTCAGCCACGTTTCGCTGAGCCAATTTTGTCGAAGTGCTTTGTCCAGACCTCTTCCCGAAATCCCACGAGGGCCCAATCCGCCCCGAGGACCAAGGGTCGTTTGATGAGCTTGCCGTGTTGGGCCAGTAAATCCAGCGCTTCACTCTCAGAGAGCCCAGCTTTCAGTCGATCGGCAATTTTCATCTCGCGATAGAGCTCACCCGATGTATTGAACAGGTTTTTCAATTCACCACCATCAGCTCGAAGCCACTTTAAAACTTGAGCCAGCTGCCGAGAGCTCGGCGGCGAATCCACGATGTGTCGCGATTCAAACTGAATCTCTTGCTCGCGCAAAAATGCGAGGGCCTTCTTACAAGTACTACATGCGGGGTATTGGTAAACGAGAATGGACATATGGACCTTTGTCGCGCCTCGTACTCAATCGGGTCAAGCCGCCTCGACAAAACGAGCAGCGTCAGGTGAGCTGCGCAAGGTGAGTCCCATCAGATCAGCTGAAATCACGTGAATCTCCCGCGAGGAATTATGTCACATATTGCCGCCCCATGCTGGCCTCGCCCAATCTGGTTCAGCCTGTCATTCGTCTTCGTCGTCGCGTTAGCTGCGCCTGAGGCCCAAGCCCAGGCCATGGAGATCCTGGAGCCGATCGAAGACACCTCCTTGCTGATCGAGCACCTCGATGACAACAAGTTGCGTGTCCATGGTCGCGAATGGGACGCGAAGGCGTATTGTACGCCCGAGAGCATAGACAATGGCGATTTGGTGCGCGCCTATCGACTTCAAAGTCCGGAGGGCGAAAGCCTTGTGGTGCATTGTCCCGGAATGCTGGATGGGGAAATGAATCGGGTGACAGTTTTCACCTCAGGGCAAAAGCCTCGCACGCTCACCGTTAAGCCCGCACCAAGCTCACACAGGATCGACGAGACCACACTGCGAAAGAGCGTGGCCAAGCTTCTGGCGGCTCCGGCGCCTTCTCAATATGGACCACAGCGCGGAGCCCAAGAGACAAGTCCACGTTCGCTGCCAAAGTTGGCTCAACCCCAAGGCCAAACGACTTCAAAAACACAATCCTCTCTGAAGAAGACTTCTCCACCCCCCAAAAAGAAGAAGCCTGCGAAAAAAACAAAGCGGGCCACAGCTTGATTGCCGATGCATGAGTCGGCCCTAGAAAAATTCAGGATTCTGCGATTCGACCGGAGGTTCGACGAGACCTCGACTTAATTTTCAGCTATGCTCGTCGACATGGAAGATTCGAGTCAGTGGGTCATCGTCGCCGGCGGCATCGTATTTGTTCTGGGAATTGTCGCCTACATCGTCATTATGCTGCTTTTCCCAGAGTGGGTGGGGATCACGGGCAAGGTCGCCTTGGAAGCCGAACAAGCCCACCGCGGGGACTCTGTTGACTCTCCGTCTTCGACCCAGAAATCGAACGAGCCCCCCAGTACGGAAAATCGTTCCTGATCTCCGAAGTGTGAAGTGTCCAGAGGCTCTTCCCAGCAAGCTTCGATGCTTCGAGGGACTGATTGACGAAGCCTGTCTCTGTATCAGTTTGAAACAACTCCACGAAACCCGCAACCAGAGCGACAATCCAGGCGTCATCCGTCGAAGTTCTCGAGTACTTTTTCCCGCTCCCTCCTCCCCTGTGTCTAAAATGGAGGGAGGGAGTTCGCATGAAAATGCGGTGGCCGATTGGAATTTATCTGAGCCTCTTGGGCGTTCAATACGTCTACAATCCTTTTGTTCCCGCTCCTGAATCCATCAGCCGTGATTTAGGAAGATCCCCTGCCTCGCTTTCTACAAGTAGCTTTGTGTTCCAACCCATTTTCGCTCCAGAGCCTGATCGCGCCGGTCTCTGGCTGAGCGCCGACGTTGCCCCTGCACCTCATGACCTGCAGCGACTGACACGTCACGAGATGCAAGTGCTGGTGGACCTCTCGCGAATGGAGGAGGAGGGACTCAGCTCCCCCGTCGAAGATTTATTCCCCCTGCACCTTGACGATAACGGCCTGATCGTACAAAGCGACGGTGATGGCGGCGACACCGCACAACGCACCGGTATGTTCTACTATCTCCACGATGATCGCGATGGTTTTCTGCGGTCGCTCGAGAAACTCGAGGTCCAACCTGGAATTTATGTAAGACATCCTCACCAGGCCGGCTTTCGCTCAGATCCACGACGCTTCTCCCGAGACCAGCACCGACCCCTTTTGGTTGCTCTCGGAAAGTACAAGATGCGAGATCGACTCAAGGACATGGCTCAACAGCACGCCCTTCGCCTCGGCAAATATCAGAATGACGACTTTATTGGTCCCGTGGGAATCGGAGAGTATATCCGCGCCTTTGATTGCCGATCCTGCTACCCCGTTTTGCTGGCCACCGATGCCTTTTTAGCTTGGGGATCTTTGGGCTTGATCGCTCAAGCCAGCCTCAACCCCGATGAGGCCGACGACAACAATCACATTATGTCGCTTTTGCAAGCTCGCGAAACCATGCCGACGCCTCTCGGCGATCTCGCCATTTATCTCTATCGCGAGTACAGACCCGAAAATCTCGGCAATTCCATTCTAGGCAAAAGCCATCCCGTCGAAGGTGCGCTGGCTTGGTATCACCGAGCCGACTCAGGAGGGAATCCCTATCTCGGCAATGCAATCTATCAAGCCATCGAAGACCGGTGAGCACCGCGAGGCCCCAGCCTCCGAGGACCTCATTGAACACTCATCCGTCGAGAGGTACGGATTCCCAATTCGGATGTTGAAACTGAAACCCCGCCTCCAGAAGTCGCCTTGGCCACACGCGACGACTCTTCAACAACAGCTCCGTTTCCGTACGCTTGAAGATCGCTCCGAGCTCCAGAAGCCATTCTGGAGCCGGCAAGCCGATCCGAATTTTCATTCGCTCACGCAAGACTCGCATGAACTCGCCATTCGGGCGCGGATCCGGCGCCGCCAAATTCACCGCACCGGACAACTCCGTATGCTCAATGAGAAACTCGAGAGCGCGCAAGAAATCTTGCAGATGAATCCACGACACATACTGCGCGCCACTCCCCGCGCGCCCGCCGAGGCGCTGCCGGACGATTTGCGCAAAGGCCTCGCCAACTCCGCCTCGACCCGGGCCAAAAACCATCGCCGTCCGTAGCGCGATTCGACGCACACTTTGGGAGATCTTCGCTTCATTCAATTCGCGTTCCCAGGCTTTTGCGATCTCGACCGAGAAGCCCTTGCCGAGCTCGCCGTCGATTTCATCCTGTGCTCGATCTCGGGCATCGCGATAAATCGTCGCCGTGCTGGAATTGAGCCACAGACGTGGCGGTTGCTTCAATGAGCTGATGGCCTCGCCCAGGACTCGCGTGCTATCGACACGCGAGCGCAGGATCTCTTGGCGATTCTTTTTTGAGTACCGGCAGTTCACACTTCGACCTGCAAGATTCAAGATCACATCAGCTCCCTCGAGAGCATGAGTCCAATCACCGAGAGTCTGACCATCCCATAAAACTTCGTGAGTCGAAGTCGGGGCTGAACCTGCGCGACGCACAAGGCTCACCACCATCCAGGATTTCGCTTGAAAGTAATCCGCAACAGCTTTTCCTAAGTACGAGTTCGCGCCCGCGATCACCAGACGCGGCTTAGAGTTAGTGGCTAAAGTAGTCACGGCGACCTCCGAGATATCGAAGCATCATTCCGCCGCCGACGGTGCTGATCAACAGCACGGAAAGCGTGATCGGCGCAAACCACGCCTGCCAAAGTAATGGCATAAGCGGCACAACCCAAAACCCATCACGGTAAAGCCCCGCCCAAACGTCGAGAACCGTAACGAACACCTGGAGCGCGAGCATTTGGATATAAATGTGGATCAGACTGACGACGAACGCGCCTAAAAAGGGGCGGCGATCCAAGGCCCACAACTCCAAGCGCCGAGGTAGAAAATGTGCGGTCACGACAGCGGTGCACAGGAGGACGGCGAGACTCGTCACGCTCACCGTCTGCCAAGCCGCGCCCTCCACATCCGTCGAGCGTGATCGCAGATTTTCGTAGATCCTCCAAAGGGTGAGAGCGAAGCTCAGACTCGCGGCGACGTGGAGCTGATGGGGTAAGGAAATACGGCTCATATCTAAGTCCTTTCAATGACTTAATGACTTATTTTGAACGTGTTTAAATTATGCCTCATTTTTTAAACGCGTTCAATTACTTCTTTTAAACGCCTTAAAAACGCCCTAGAGTGAGCTCATGGCGAAGACTCAACACCTCGATTCCACAGAGGAATTAAAATCGAAAAAAAGTAAATCCGAGCGCACCGCCGAGCGACTCTATGAGATTTCGATCGATCAGTTTCTTCGCCGTGGCTTTGATCAAACGACAATGCGGGATCTCGCTCAGGCCGCAGAACTCTCCCCGGGCGCCTTTTACTACCACTTCCCCAGCAAAGAGGCCGTGATCCAACGCTTTTACGAGCAGACTTTTGCGCAATTCGCAGAGGCCGCGCGCGAAGCCATGAGCGCGCACGAACGATTCGAAGCTCGATACATGGGCTTACTCGAGGCACGACTTTCGACGTTTCGCTCCTCGCGCGAGCTGTTGATCGTTTTATCTCGAACGGCCGTCGACCCTCGATCCACGCTCTCGCCCTTCGGTCCAGACCAAAAGGAAATTCGCGAGGCCACCATTGATCTGATGCGCGAGTGCATCGATGGCAGTGATCTGAGCGCCCATGCCAAGCTTCGCCCCTACCTGCCCGAGCTTCTATGGATGTATATGATGGGGCTCATCTTCTACTGGGTCTTTGATACTTCGCCTGAGCAAAAGCAAACTCGCGAACTCATTCGCCTGCTCACCCCGCAGATCATTCGCCTGATTCGCTTTTCTCGCATTCCCCTCACAGGCCGAGTGCTGCAACCTTTGTTTCAAGTGCTTCAGCTCGTGATTCCTGAGCCGCTTGCATTGCGACAAGACTCGAACAAGTCCACTTCGCGCGAGTAAGGTGCAACTCTCGCTCGTCAGCGAAACGGAGTACAACCTCACTCCGTCGGAGCCAATTCTCATGCAACAATTCACAGGCTTCTCACATCCCATGCTCTATGTGACTGACTTATCGCGCGCATCGCGCTGGTATAAGGAAATTTTAGGATTCAAAGTGCGGCACGAGGCCCCGGACGCCTACGTCTCACTTTACCACGAGACGATGAAGTTTCGGTTGGATCTTCATCCCACCGAGGCCGAATCCAAGGATGTCGGCTTTGGGCCCATCATCTACTTCGCCACGAACGACATCGATGGGGCACTCGAAGTGCTGCGAGCTCGAGGCGTGAAGGTCGGTACGCCTCGACGTGAAGGCCAAAGCCCCAAGTTCGTGAGTTTCTGGGATAGCGCGGGCAACACCTTGGGACTCGAGGAGAAATAGAGGCCACGGCGCGCACTGCGTCCGGATTCGACAGCTTCGCTTTGACATCAGTTTCACTCGAGCGATTCAATTAAGGAATGAAACACGGATTCGTTTCACTCCAAATGTTCGCCCTCTCCTCAGTAACCCAGCCTCAGAGCCAGGCGCCGTTTGGGCGCCCTCGATCCCAACCCAAGCGCTTCGGGCTTAGGATCTCACTCTGTGCGGCTTCCTTCTTCCTCTTGGCCCTCGGAGCCTGCTCGCCTACAACTCCCAAACTCGTACCTCAACAGGTCGATAAGCCCGAGCAAGTCACGGATGTCAGCGATACGAAAGTGACGTTCAGTCGAGATTTGGACATTTTGTTTGTGATCGATGACTCCGGCTCCATGGCGGGACATCAGCAGAACCTCGCGAAGAATTCTCAGCTCTTCACCCAGGGAATCGTTGCCAATCAAATTTTGGACTATCACATTGGCGTATTGACATCGAACATGGACGATCCACCCTGGCGGCCCGTACCTGGCTACGGCTGGCGCGGAGAATTGCACGGCACCACGAAGTTCGTCACACGCACAACGACCGGCGGGGCCTCGATCCTTGAAACCAACATGCGCCCTGGAACCGATGGCTCGGCGAGTGAAATGTTCTTTTCACCCGTGCAAGCGGCGCTGACACCTCCCAATCTTCAAGGCGCTAACAAGGGCTTTTATCGGCCACAGGCTCATCTGGCCATTGTGTTTGTCACCGACGCCGACGACCAATCCCGCCTGAGCGCCACAGATCTGCATAAGTTTCTACTGCAACTCAAAGGCAATGATCCTGCAAAGATCATCGTCTACGGCGTGCACGTACCCACGAACGTGGGCAATTGCGATCGATCAGGTGAGCCTGTGCCGCAAAAACTCGAGGAGTTTTTCCGACTGACCAAAGCGCAAACCTTCAGCCTTTGTGAGCCCGACTTCGGCGTGAAGCTGGCCGCACTCGGTGCCGATCTGGTGCGCAAGGTGGGCAGCATTCTTTATCTCACTCGCGCCCCCCAGCCGAAGACCATCGTCGTGACTTTCGGAAGCCAAGTGATTCCGAATGATCCAAAAAAAGGTTGGGTGTATGACCCGACCCGAAATGCCTTGGTGTTTGGTGAGGAACTCGATCTCAAGCCGGAGCCCACGGGGACGCAGGTGCAAGTTTCCTTCACGGCGGCCAAGTATTGAGCCCCTTGTCGGCTCGGAACTCCGGGCGCCGACGGTCAATTTAGAACGAGGTCCCAGCTATGACAGGTTTCGTAAACGCCAGCCAGCTGAAGATGTGGAAGACGCTCGTCGCTCTTACCCATGTCGATCACGATTCCAATTCGGCTGAACGCGAGTTCATCAGCGACTTCCTAGGAAGATCCAAGCTTTCTCCGGAGGAAAAAGCCGAAGTCCTCCGTGGCTTCGAACAAGCGGAGTCGCCCGAACGACTCTTCATGGAAATTAAAGATCCCCGCGACCGAGCCCGGCTTCTGTATCTGGCGCGCGTGATGTTTTATCACGATCAAAACTTCTCTAGCTACGAGCAGATGGCTCTGGAGCATCTTGAGAGCCTGCATATGAAAAAGTTCGATCTTGAAGCGCTCCGCCCAGCCCTCAGCGAAGTCGAAAAGCAGGTGGAATCTCGCTGGGCCGCCCATCAGCCTCAGAGCTTTCGCTCTCGATTTCTTGATTTGTTAGATCTTTGGTTCATCTGATCTTGAGGCATAAATGATGACGTCGAATCGTGTGCGCTGGGCCGTCCTTGCGATGCTCGCTTTGGGTATCGGATTCATTTTTTGGAGCGGAGCCCTCGACCAACTCTCCCTCTCGCAACTCAAGGCTCGAGAACTCGAATGGCGCAACCAACAGGCTGAGAGCCCCGTGACTTTCGCTTTGAGCTTCGCTGCGATTTACATCGCCAGCACGGCTCTCTCTCTTCCCGGTGCCACGCTACTGACTCTCCTCGCGGGCTACTTGTTTGGCCTTTTGGGCGGTACCCTACTCGTGAGCTTTTGTTCAACGATTGGTGCCACCTTCGCATTTTGGGGCTCGCGCTACCTGTTTCGGGACTTTGTACGCAAACGCTGGGGACATCGCCTGAAGACTCTCGATGAAGGGATTGAGCGCGAAGGCGCTTGGTACCTCTTTGCCCTCCGCTTGGTGCCGGCATTTCCGTTTTTTGTCGTCAATTTAGCGATGGGGCTCACCCCAATTCACACGGCCACTTACATGTTCGTGAGTCAGCTCGGCATGCTTCCGGCAACGGTGGCCTACGTGAATGCGGGACGCGAGCTCAACCGCATCGAGTCGCTGAGTGGCATTCTCCAGCCCACGGCCGTGCTTTCTTTCGCCGCCCTTGGGCTCTTGCCGATTTTTCTTCGGCGCGGATTGTCTTGGTTGAAGTCTCGTCGTGTGCTCCGACGCTTTTCTCGACCCTCGGAGTTTGACTACAACTTAATTGTCATCGGCGCCGGCTCAGCTGGACTTGTCACCTCTTACATTGCCGCGGCGATTCGAGCAAAAGTCGCGCTGATCGAAAAGCATAAAATGGGCGGCGACTGTCTCAACACGGGATGTGTACCGAGCAAAGCTTTGATTCGTGCTGCCCACGCGGCACACGAAATTCGCGAGGCCTCGCGCTTCGGGATTCACACCTCACCACCTCGCATTGATTTCGCACAAGTGATGGCCCGCGTACGACATGTCATTCGCGACATCGAGCCTCACGACTCTGTCGAACGCTACACCGGACTTGGAGTCGAATGCATCCAAGGAGAGGCTCGTATCGTTTCGCCCTGGCAAGTGGAAGTGAACGGAGCCACTCTCAACACGCATCGAATTGTGATTGCGACAGGAGCTCGACCTCGCGTACCCAAGATCGCTGGCCTCAGCGAAGTCAATTACCTCACGAGCGACAACGTTTGGAATCTTGAGTCCCAACCCAAGAGCCTCGTGGTTTTAGGAGGGGGGCCGATCGGTTGCGAACTCGCACAGGCTTTTCATCGTCTCGGCACGCCCGTCACCTTGATCGAGCGCGGCGATCGACTCGTGCCACGCGAAGATGCCGAGGTCAGCGAACTCCTTCTCAAACAGTTCCGCCGCGAGGGGATTCAAGTTCATCTCAACACCGAGGCCTCCACTTTCACCTCGCCGCACACCCTTCAAGCACGAACCCTCGCCGGCGAAATTCAAATTGAGTTTGATCGCGTGCTCCTCGCTTTGGGCCGAACAGCCAACACGCGCGGCTTCGGTCTCGAAGAGCTCGGCGTCGAGCTGACTTCAGATGGCCGAGTCAAGACGGATGCTACGCTTCGCACGAACATTCCTACGATCTATGCCTGTGGCGATGTCGCGGGCCCCTCCCAATTCACACATACCGCTGCCCACCAAGCTTGGTATGCCAGCGTCAACGCGCTCTTCTCGCCGTTCAAAAGTTTCAACGCGGACTATCGCGTCATTCCCTGGGCAACCTTCACACATCCGGAAATCGCGCGAGTGGGCCTCAACGAGATCGAAGCTCGCGAGCAGAGCATCCCTTACGAGGTCACGACTTACCCGATCGACGACCTCGATCGCGCCATCGCCGATGGCGAAGCCAATGGCTTCATCAAAGTACTGACTCGTCCGGGAAGCGATCGTATTTTGGGCGTCAGTATTGTTGGAGCCAAGGCGGGAGACTGGATCACCGAATACATTGCCGCGATGAAAGCGAATCGCGGTCTCAACGACATTCTGCGCACCATCCATATTTATCCGACGATGGCCGAAGCCAATAAATTCGTCGCCGGACGCTGGCGACAAGCCCGCAAGCCCGAATGGGCGCTGAAGCTTGTTTCGAACTTTTTTAGGCTCACCCGTCCCACTCGGCCCTCTTAAGCTGGGCCACTTGAGTGTGCTTTTGGTCGAACTTTTCCATCGGGGAGGCGGCCAGCGAGCGAAGTTTTCGCGTCGGCAAAATGCGCCTTAAGTTGTTGAAATGTCTCGTTAATACTCAGAACCGAGCACACTCAAATGGCCCAGCTTCATCAATTCACCCCGGCTTCACGGTATTTTCACATTCCCCCTCCATGCTTTGGTTCATGGAGGTCACATGCAGCCCAACCCAAACATCGCCAAAACCCAATCATCCGATACACCACCACGCACGGGCCGATCGGCCCTCTGGCTCAAGTTGTTCACTCTGGGCGGACTACTCTTAGTCGCCAATACACCGAGTTGCCTGATTCGCTCGGTCGTTCACGAACGCCAAGCTTATGAGTTACAGGCGCAGCAAAGTGTGGTGGACGGTTGGGCCGATCGCCACCAAATTCAAAGCCTCCAGTTCGTGTTGCCATTTCAATATCCTCAAACAGAGGCAACCGAGAAGGGACAACGCATTATTTGGACTGAGGATCAGCGCCTTCTGACCCCAGAGGTCCTCGACATTTCTTGGACGGACGACATTGAAATTCGCGAGCGAGGGATCTTCGATATTCCCATCTACAAAGCTCATTTGAAAATGGTCGGCGAGTTTCGCTTACCCAGAGATGTGCAACCGCGGAAGACCAACGAGGTGCTCATCAGTGGGGAACAGAAAATCTTATGGGATCTACCGACGAGTAAATCGATTCACGAGTTTAGCTTCAAGATTAACGGCCAGGCCGCACGTTTGAGTCGAACCGAGAAAGGCTTCGAAGCTGTTGTTCCTGATTTTTCGCCCGGACAGAGCGTTCACTTCGAGATGGATCTCAAGCTCAACGGCTTCGCAGGCGTCGACTTTCGCCTGCCTGCAGAAAAGCTCAAGTTGAGGATGACTTCGAAATGGCCCCATCCGAGCTTCAGTGGGCAGCTCCCCATTGAGCAGCAAATCACGCCGGACGGTTTCTCCGCGACCTGGTCACTCATGCAGAGTCAGCTGAATCAAAGCATCACCGTGGAGCACCTGAGCCCCGTTAACATTTACTCACAGACGGAGCGCGCGCTGAAGTATTCGAGCCTCATCATCTTACTGCTTCTGACTTCTCTTTTCCTGATGGAGACGCTATGGGCGCTTCGACTTCACGGGCTGCACTACTTGCTGATGACGCTTCCCCTCAGCGCCTTCTACATCCTCCTCCTGGCCCTGAGTGAACATCTCGGCTTCGCCTTGAGTTACGTCGCAGGCTGCTCGGCAGTTTTAGTCCTACTCGTCATTTACTTGAAGGGAATCGGTGCCAAAACCCGGCAAACCTCAGTCCTGGCGTTCGTCCTCCTGCTGATCGATGCGCTGGTTTACACCATGCTCTCGAGCGAAGACTTTGCTCTGTTGATCGGTGCGATCTCCTTGTTCCTCGCACTTTCGGCCTTTATGCTCATGACCATGCGTGTGAATTGGACTCGAGCCTTTGCAACTTCGGGATCGGCGACTCTCAACGAAACGACACACTCGTCCGTTCGTGCTGAGTCAAATCTTTCCACGAGGTCCGACGTATGAGCCTTAAGGTGTTGTTGGTGGAAGACGAAATCTCAATCGCCGACAACGTGCGCATGGCCCTCCAGCAGGAGGGCTTTGCCCTAACTCACGCTAAGACGGTTACTGAGGCTCGCTTGCAGATGAGTCGAGAACACTACTCGGTGATCATCTTAGATGTTGGGCTTCCGGATCAGACCGGATTTGAATTTTGTCGCGAGCTTCGACGACACGATCAGACGCCGATTCTCTTTCTAACAGCTCGGGCCAGCGAAACGGACAAGATTGTGGGCTTTGAACTGGGAGGTGACGACTATCTCACCAAACCGTTTAGCCCCCGAGAGTTGACTCTTCGTGTTCGGGCCTTGGGACAAAGGGGTCGGATCGCTGCATCTCAAAATCGTCTTGGCCTCTTTCATGTCGACCACGATAAGTATCGCATCAGTTTTGATGGGAAACTTCTAGAGCTATCGCGCTACGAGTTTAAGCTACTGGAGCTTTTCATCCGCCGTCCTGGAGTTGTGTTTTCACGCCATCAACTTATGCAGAGCTTGTGGGATGATCCCGATATGAGCTTAGAACGGACCGTCGATGCACATATCAAATCCCTGCGTGCCAAACTCAAAGAAGTTCGCCCGGACCTCTCGCCGATTCAAACCCATCGCGGGCTTGGCTACTCGCTGAGTGAAAGTGAGACATAAGGATGCGGCTGCTGCGCAACCTGAAACTCCGCACGCGATTGACCCTCAGCTTCATGATCCTTAGCATCGCCTGCGTCGGGCTTGTCGCACTCGGCGTATATCGAGAACTGCGCCCACAGTTTCTTGAGGCCGTCGAACTCACCCTGATCGACACAAGTCGGGTTCTCGCTTCGGATCTCGCAGCGCGCGCGAAAGCGAAGGGCTCGATTCAGCAAGCCGTCGACGAATTCACTGAGTCTTTGCAGGTTCTCAAATCTACGAAGTTTCAGGGGCGAAACTCTATCGACCGAAGCTCGCACTTGCGTCTTCGAATTTTTATCACGGATGCGGACGGCCAGCTTCTGCTGGACTCGGAAGGCCGCGAAACCCGCGGAACTGATTTTAGCCATTGGCGCGACGTGGCCCTAACTCTGCGCGGCCGCTACGGTGCTCGCGCGACACGTGAAAATCCCGACGATCCCCGAACCTCGATTCATTTCATCGCTGCGCCGATCGTTGTTGATCAAAAGATCTCAGGGGTACTCTCCATCGGTAAGCCCGTAGAGAGTGTGGCGACACAAATTGGTCGTAATCAAACACTGCTCGGGGGGCTCCTCATCTTGACGCTGGCTCTGGTCGCTCTGCCGCTGTCTCTCTTTGCCACTTATTGGATTTCTCGACCCGTTCGACGGCTCAAGGAGTACGTCGAGAACATGGGTCGCACGCAAACGCTCCAAAGACCACGCTTGGCCCATGATGAAATTGGATTTTTGGCCGACGCGATCGAGTCTCTCCGACGACGCCTCGATGCGAAGCAATACATTGAAAGCTACGTCCACAATCTCACCCATGAAATGAAATCGCCACTCACCGGTATTCTAGGCGCCTCAGAACTTTTGAGCGCGGATCAGCTTGCGCCGGCAGATCGACAACAATTGCTGCAGAACATCGAGGGCGATGCTCAGCGTCTTCGCGATCTTGCCGACCGACTCTTAGAGCTCGCCTCGCTCGAAGCTCGCGAAGGCCAACTGCGAGGAGAAAGCTTCAATCTCAGTCTGCTCATCGACGAAGTTCTTGAATCTTTTGAACCTCAAGTTCGCTCGTTCCAAACAAGTCACGTCGAGGTTCAGATCGACGACGCGCTGATGATGTTTGGTGAACGCTTTTTGATTTGGCGAGCCATGGCAAATTTATTGCAAAACTCGATCGACTTCGCTCGTAACGAAGGGCTCCATATACGAATTCGTGCGACCCACTCGATGCAAGCGATGGGAACAGGTCTTGATCGAGGAGAATTAACTATTGAAATTGATGATGATGGCGTCGGTCTCCCTGATTTCGCAAAAGCACGAGCCACAGAACGATTTTTTTCCACAGAGCGACCGCGCACCGGAAAAAAAAGCTCAGGCTTAGGCCTGAGCTTCGTTCAAGAAATTCTGCGGCTGCATGGTGGACGCTTTGAAATCAACGGGAAGGCCCCCTTCGGCTGCCGGGCCAGACTCAGCTTCCCGCTTCCGCTTGGAGATCAATCACAAAACGATAGTGCACGTCGTTCTTCAACAAACGTTCATAAGCCGAATTGATTTGCTCGGGATTCACAGTCTCAATATCCGCTGCAATCTTGTGCTGAGCACAAAAATCCAGCATCTCTTGAGTTTCGCGAATACCGCCAATCAAGGAGCCAGCCAATCGCCGACGACCACCTACGAGACTAAAAGCCTGCACCGGCTGAGGCCCAGGAAGTCCGACAAGAACCATCGTGCCGTTTTTCTTCAATAAGCTCAGATAAGCATCATAGCTGTGCGATGCTGAAATGGTGTTGATGATGAGATCGAACTTTTTCGCAGATTTCGCAAAATCGTTGGCACCGGACAAAGCGATGAACTCGTGTGCTCCTAAGCGCTCTGCATCTTTTTGTTTCTTCAGTGAGGTTGAAAGCACTGTGACGTGAGCTCCCATCGCTCGAGCGATCTTGACGGCCATGTGTCCAAGCCCACCGAGACCCGCAACAGCAATATGCTGACCTGGCCCCGCCTTCCAATGTTTCAGTGGCGAATACGTGGTGATACCGGCACAGAGTAGGGGAGCCGCCGAAGCTGGCGAGATCGACTCGGGGACACGCAACACAAAGCGCTCCTCAACCACAATGTGTGACGAATATCCGCCTTGCGTGATACCACCGCGAGGATCCGGTGATCCGTAGGTGAACGTGCCACCGCGCTCGCAGTACTGCTCTTCGTCTTCACGGCAGGAACCACATTCTCGGCAGGAGTCCACCAAACAACCGACACCCACGAGATCGCCGACTTTGAACTTCTTGACTGCCGGCCCAACCGACTCCACTCGGCCGACGATTTCGTGACCGGGAACAACGGGATAAGTTTGTGGTCCCCAATCACCCTTCACCCAGTGAACATCGGAGTGACAAATTCCACAGAACAGAATCTTGATCTGCACATCTGTCTTTTCCGGAGAGCGTCGATGGAAAACAAAGGGCTTCAGCGACGAAGTGGGGTCAAAGGCCGCGTAGCCTTGGGCTTTAACTTCATTGGCGACTTGGGAAGAACTTGAACTTGGGCTTGAGGATGACGACGTGCTCATCGGTGAACCTCCTGGTTTTGAGCTGGCTATGAGATTGATGGCTCCAGGTTTGGGTCCTGAAGTTTGAGGACAAAAGCCTCGCGTTCGAACTGGCGTCGACGGCTCGGTGTTGGATCAGCTTCACGAGTGAAACCCCATTCCAAATAAGAGAACGGGTCAACTCATCCCATAACGCCCAAACTCTGCCATCAAATCCCATATCTTCACACGAGGACTTCAGCGAAACATCACCGCGCATTGTTTACCGGAGGTCAACAGGATCTCGAGAGCTCGCGCACGGCCGGCCTCGACCGCACCATTCATATAACCTTTGTGTTCCTCGCTCCACGCGTCGCCCGCAAAATAGATTTCACCGTGACGGCGAACTCGCGAAGCCTCACGCCGAGGGCCTGGTCGATCTGCACCTGGATATGATCTCGTCCACTCGTGCGTGGCGTAGCCGACATAGTGCGCACCCTCACCTCGGGAGCGCAGCAAGTTCAGTGCATGCTGAACCGCGGATTCAACTTGGGTTCGACTCGCCAATTGCCCCGTGTACAAGGTGATCGCCGCTCCGGGACCTCGCGCATCGAGACTTGAATCCCACATCTGAAATGCGAGTCCTCCCCTTGGATCGCGAGCTAATCCCGCAAACGGAGACCAATCGCGCGCGCTAAAGTACAAAACGATTTTTGAGTTCTGCGCCCACTGCGCATTGGCCTGCGTGACCTGGCGAGATATCCCAGGAACTCGAAACTCGACCTCGCGCAAGCTCGCCTCGGGCATCGCGAGGAGAAGTTTTGCTGTTTGGACGACGCGCTGCTGTCCCCGTTCATTTTCAAGTGCGAGCTGGTACCGTCGTCCGGGCTCTCGAGGTTCAGGCAGCTCTTCGACGCTCTTGAGCCTCCAGCCGAGTGCGCGCTGACCCGCCGGGATCTTGTCGACAAGAGCTTCCACCAAGGATTCAGAGCCACGCGAAAAGAAGGACTTCTCATCATTGTGTGGCAAAAGTTCGATCCGCCAAGTTGAACGGCCGCGCGCATCGTCTTCTCGCCGAACATCGAAAGTATCGAAGAACACTTGCCGATTGAGTTGCTCGGGAGTTCGTCCCCACTCGCTCTCCATAGCACGAGCCACGTATTCATACAGGGCGACACTCGCGCGAACAGATCGAAGCTTGGCGGCCAAGCTGACATCTTCCGAGGCCCGCCACTTGGACAAGGCCTCGAGAGCTCGAGAATCTTGCGCCGATAGGTTTCGCAGAAAATCGGACTCCCCAACCCAGCGACCTGCTTGATCCACTCGGTTCTCAATGCTCGCCACTGGACGATCCACAATCAAAACACCCAGTTCACGCGCCAAAGCTCGAATCTCGGTGTGAGTCGAATCGACCAGCTCCGCTCCCGCATTGATTCGCAAACCAAGACCGAAGGGGTCATCGACCGTCATTACACGACCGCCAAAGCGTTGGCTGCCCTCAAACAGCATGACATCTGTGCCGGCCCGAAGCAGATCACGTGTGGCCGCAAGCCCCGCCAAACCTCCACCGACCACGACGGCTTCACGAGTTTCAACTTGAGATGTCTGTGCTGTGCGCGCCGAGTCCCCGTTTCTGACAACATCAAAGTTGAAGGGAGCCGAATCCCGTTCCGCCGTCGACAAGTCTGCATTCGAAACGCCTGCAGGGCCCGCGACGGCCGGGGCCGAGGCCACGAAAACAAGGCCAAACGCGAGGAGCTGATGGAGACAGCCCCTCGTCCCTCTTTTGAGGGAGGCCCAAGGTGAAACTCGCCCATTTTTCGCGACTAAATCTCTCTGAACCGTGAATTGCATTTCACGGATCTGAACTTCACGGCACTTCATGCTCACCCCTGCACGTTTGGAAGGCGCAAGGTTTAGCAGAGCCGAAGGGTCAACCTCGAGTCCTCACAGGGCGGTCGAAGTCTCTTCAGTCTAACTTGGACAAATTACATCCGAGGTATCGATCCGAATCATTGTATGCGACCCAAAACTCCAGCATCCGTCGCAAAATACATCCATCCATCAGGACCTTCACGCAGGATCCGAAACCTTTGGCCTTGATCGGCGAATAGAATTTCTTGCCCGGTCACCACAGAGCCTTTGAAACTCAAGCGACGGATGTGCGTACCACTCAAAGTCCCGAGTAAAAGACTCCCCTTCCAAGCCGGGTATTTGTCCGAATTCACCCAGGCTATACCCGATGGCGAGATCGACGGAACCCAGTGCACCACGGGTGATTCAAATCCCGCCCGAGTTTGCCCCTCGCCGATGGAAGGCCCCCAATATTCGCGACCATAGGTTAGCTTCGGCCAACCATAGTTCGCCGCGCGCTTCACAAGGTTGAGCTCATCACCTCCGCGTGGACCCATTTCGGCCATCCACAGGTCGTCGGTCACAGGGTGTCGGGCCAAACCTTGTGGGGAGCGATGCCCCAAGGACCAAATCTCAGGATGAGCCTGCTCCTGCCCCACGAAGGGATTATCTTGAGGCACTCGGCCATCCAGATCGAATCGCAGAATCTTCCCATTATGCGCTTTCAGCGATTGCACCCGATCTCTCTCATCTCGATCACCGATGGTCATGTAGAGACGCCAGGCGTTCGCTTCACGTTTGAACTCGATCCGCGAGCCAAAGTGCACGCCGCTGGTTCCGCCAGCATCCGAACGAAATAGCTCTTTCCATTCCACCAAGCGAGCCCCCTGGGCATCGCGCTCGATTCGCCCCCGACCCAAAGCCGTTGCACCGCCTTTCTGGAGAGGGGCCGCATAGGTCAGGTAAATCCAATCTTTCTTCTCCGGATGAACTCTTACGTCTAATAGCCCACCTTGGCCTTTGGACCACACTTGAGGTGCGGACTTCACCGTCAAGACTCGCGAGGCGCCTGAGGCTGTGCCTTCCAGCTTCAAAAGCTTCAGCTCGCCCTTCCGTTCTGTCATCACCACTTCGTCGGCGCTGAGGAAATCAAAGCCCCAAATGACGTCGCGGCCTTGATGAAGGACTTTGAGCTGGGGTGTCGTCGAAGCGAGGTTCTGCGCATAAGAACGAAGTGGAAACGCACTCACAATCATCGCACTGAGCAAGATCAGCACCCCTGCACTCATTGAAGCGTCGGAAAATCGCAGAGGAGGCGAATTGAAATACGAATGCAAAAGTCTTCGAGAGTTCTGCATGAGCGTCACTTTCTTACGACACATGTTTGGTCTTCAAGGTTTGCCCGACACATCGGCCATCCTCGTGCGGCAACATCACCAGAGAAGGGATGCTCCCGCAACGAAATCTTCGATCACTCGGCGGGAGTCGTCGATCGATCAAGTGTCCTTCAACCAGTCCTGTTGACCCAAAAAATCGGCTTTACCGACGAGCACACCGTGCTGCCTCAGAATGGCGTAGGCCGTCGTGCAGTGAAAATAAAAATTGGGAAGGGCGTGCTGAACGAGGAAGGCTCGACCCTTCAAATGGTGCCCCGGATACCACGGAAAGCGAATCACTTGCTCTTCCCACTTCGCAAACTGCTCCGGCCGCGCCGACTGAAGATACGCGATCGTGCGATCAATCCGGCTCACAAACTGCTCATAAGTGCTTTCATTGTCTTCAAAAACGGGAGGCTTTTCTCCCATGAGTCGAGCCACACAGCCCTTCGCTGTGTCGGTCGCAATTTGAATCTGTTTGCCCAGCGGAAACATGTCGGGAGTGAGGCGCTGTTGCGCCACAACAGCGAAGTCTGTTTTGCGATCGGCGAAATGAACTTGGGCTTTTTTGAGTACGCCTTTGAGACCCTCGAGACTCCGAATCATCTGCGGAACTGTCAGTTCATAAACTTCGACTTTTGCCATTTCATTCTGCGACATCGTAACCCACCTTCTTTAGACGATTAAACTGCGCCTCGTACGTCGTAAGACTCATTGAGATCGAGTCCCATAACTTAGGAGCCCGCGCGGCGGCCCGCAAGCTCAACGCACGACAAGTTCACAAACACCTGTATGACAACGCGCGCTTTGCTGCGGGTCGGCTGACTTCCCTCGAACGCTCATCGCAGACCGACGGACCGGCGCAGGACCTCGCTCACAGTTGAGTCGCGGCTCCTGCTCCTTGCGCCACTTCTGAAGAGCCGTCTTAAATTGAGGACGAATCGCAAAACTCGGCAAGCAGGCGAGGCCTTCATCCACGACACAATCTGAGTCCTTTTGACAACCCAACGACCAATGCGGATTCGCCTGCAGTAGATTTTTATCCCAAGCCTTCTCGAGGCCACCGATCCAGTCGTTCGCCTCGGCCACAGGCCGAGCCCATGAATTACAGAGTATCGGCTGCTCATCCGACTGCACCTGACTCACCAAGACATACCAAACGTCTTCCTGCCATCGCAGATCGCAGGAGCTTCCGGTCTCCTTCCAAAATTGCGGAGCGCCACGTTTGTAGGGCATGAGTTCGAGACGTAGCTGACGCAGCGAAGTCGTCTTTGGAATGACAGGTTTCGAATCGGAGTTCGCGCTTGGGGGAACCTTCAGCAAAGTGATCAGCGGCGCTTGCGTCGGGTCCTTCGCCAGCTGATCCCAAACCTTCGGAGCGCAACGACAAGCGCGAGCCTCTTGAGACACGAGTCCGAGAGAGAAAACGGCGAAAAGCAAGACGAGGAATTTCATGTAGCTCAGCTCAATCCAAAGATCGAGCATTGACCAGATTTTTTTGACTCAGCCGGACTCGACGATCGCAAAATCAAAATTTAGAGGACGGAAAACACTCCCGAAACATTCATGGTGACCATCTCGGCACGCATGTTGGTGGCAAAGCCTTGAATGTAGGGATTGAGGTAAACATCGCGAGTCAGTGCGTAGCCGGCCCCCAGACGAAGCGTCGGCGTACGGCTCCAAATCACCCCGAGGTCCGTGGTCGATCGTGGATTGTACGCCAAAAAGCCAACCGTGCCATTAACGTTCAACTTGTCAGAGAAGTTGTACTTCACGCCCGGAATCCACGACATCGTCCATTGCGAGACCAAACCGTCGCCTCCCTTGCGAGGAGATCCAGGCCGAAAACTTCTTTCGAAAATCCAATACGACAAGTCGTAGTCAAAGCTGAGCGCCCATCCCGAACCCATCCAGCGGTAGACAAAACTTTGGCCGGCATTCAACCCGCCAACTTGGCCGGTGTTGCGATAGTTTGGCACCGTCGTGATCGAGGCACCGAGAGAGTTGCGAGCTTGAATTCCCGCCCATCGAGAATTGAAATCGTAGCTGAGGAAAGGATTGTTGACGTCGGTTCTTTCCCAACCATGGAAAGGCTTGAGAAACGCAACGCCTGTTCCCGCGCTCATCGCGGCATCCGAGGAGAAACGATAGCGCGCACTCACACTGCCGCGAATGGCCTGAGCATAAACACCCACGCCCCCATCTGGGTTGGGTTGATCAGCAGCCGAAAGATCACCGAAAGTTGGGCCGAAGTAGGAGAGGCTCCCCTTCATGGAGAACCGAGAGAGGGATCCACTGTCGGCTTTCAACTTCGGATCGTTGATGGTCTGCGTCTCTTCAAACTTTTTTTGTCCCACAAAGTCTTGAAGGCGAGTTGAGCTCGTCGCATCCGAAGGCGCCGCTTGCAGCGAGGTCGCGGTCTGAGCCGCGACGCTTGAGTTGGACGTGGTGGTCTCCGACCAAGCCCTTTGAGGCAAACTCATTGAGCCGACAATCCAACACGCGATCAAACTCGCAGAGAAATCGGCTCCGCTGAAGCTTTGGGTACGAAGAATGGATCTCATAAAGTCCCCCTTAAGAAACAAGGCCCGAGTCATAAATGACTCAGGCTGGGGGCGCAACTTAGCACGCGAGAGCCTTGGTCAGTTTTCTGTCAAAGTCCCCATATTGAAGTTCGCGACCAGATGACGACTCTATGACGACCAAATGACACCCAGATGAGGCCCAGGTCATCTTCGCCTCGCTTGCAGGGGCTTAGGCCGTTGCCGCCTGAATGAGCCAGACGGCGGGCCTCGCCCGATTTTGCCGACGAAGGACCTTCCGTAGATTTAACGGAGTGAAGGGCGGCAGTGGAAGTCCACGAGGACCCAACCCGACTGGGACTCATCCAACATAACCAGACCTCGAACTTCGCCATAAGACCGAACGGCATCCACCCATCCCACTTCCGAACTCAAGATCGATCCTCTCCACATCGGAAGTGCACCGTGGCCAGGGCGGAAATGTCGGACGGCAATGAAGGTCAATCGAACAAGCACTCGTCCATCGGCTTGGGGCTCTTCGGCCACTTCTGACCAACTCAAAAGTCGTTGATCCAGAGCCGCCATCTGGGCCATCGATTCCCACAAGTCTTTGTAGCTCTGAGATTGTGTCACGGCCAAGACCGGCGAATTCGCCGCGACGATTGGAGCTGCCAACCCTGGAGTCCCATCTAAAAGCACAAAAACTGCAAGACTCTTAAGGCTGACAGTCGCAAGGCTGAGGATCCGAGCTGAATGACGAAGAGAATGGGTAAGTGCGTTGAAAGCTGTGTCGAAACGAACAAAGTTACAAAATTGCAGCGGGCAGAGGGTCAGGGACAAACGACGAAGCATGGGGCGTCACTCATCGGTGAGTCATTTCATAGACAACTGGCCAGAAACAACTGGTCATAGCCAATTGACTACAGCGAATTGGCCATAGGCCAATAAACAACAGTCTTAGTCATCCCTTTGCCATATTCTTCTGATAGAGTCGAGAGATGCACCTCCTCTATTCGGAGTCGCGAATGATTTTCACGACAAAGCAAACGACAACAAATAGAGATCCACAAGCTCTTGAAGCCTCGGAATCAGCTTGGAACAGCCACTTCGCGCAAAGACGAAATCTAAATCTCGATTTTCACAATACTCGCCAAGTCCGGAGTCTTTTCTCCGCAAATGCGTTGAGCTGATTCAAAATTTAATCTGCAGAGTTATGCTTTGGCCTCCGTAGATCGCTGAATTGGTTTGAAGATGTTTGTCGAGGCCTATGGCCCTCGTCGAGCTGGCGATTTGGAAAATCTCGGAGATAGACGAATCGCAAGTCTAGACTCAACGCCCCTTCCTGCACTCAAGCACTTAACGCGAGTCTCAAAGAGCGAGATAGTATACGGACAGCCATAGGCGATATTGCGTCTGGACTCGGCGAAAAAGCGTTGTCTTGGCAAAATTAAGACTTCGACTTCCATGTTTTTTTAACCGTGCCCTCCGTGAAAGGAAAAATTCCCGATGAGCCTTTACCTGATTGTTCATCCGCCGCAGGAAAAACAAGTCTTCGACAATTTATGGGATAGCGATCGCCTTGTTAGCATCACCACAACAGCGCGAGTTCGCGAAGCCATCGAGAGCCATCGCGGGCTTTGGATCTACATCTATGTGACCCATCAGAAACAACAGCCGATCTTGGGCAAGGCTAGCGTTCGCCGAATCTTACCGATGAATGGCAAATTCATCGTCGAGTTTGAAAATTGGCGAGCTCTTAGGCTCGATGCTCCCCGAGCCGCTAGGCAAGGCGAGTATTTTTTTACAGAACGTGCTGCAGATGGAGATGTTTCCGTTCCACCGATCTCCAGCACGACTCCTCACTCCGATCCACAAGTTTACCAGATGGGCGCCGCTCTCCGCGAGGGACCGATTCGTCATCCTCGATTTGGAACGGGCTATGTGCACTTCTTTAAGCCCTCTGGCGATCGAGCTGTGATCCTCTTTGATCGCGAGGGTTGGAAGGAACTTGCTGCGAAGCGCGGCGCTTAATCTTTGTCGAGCTTATGGCCACCTTAATATGTGTCTAACTCTTTGGGCTGGTGAAAAACCATACCTTCTCAAACCAAGCCACGATCTAAGGTAGCGACCCGCTTCGCACTCCGTTTGAATCTGTCGATCTCGTAAATTTGTACAAGAACGGCGCCTGTGCGGTACTCACCCATGGCGCCCCGGTAGTCTTCCACTGGCTCCCCCTTCCGCATGTTGACTCCCCTCTTTTGATCGAAGTCGCACACAGATTTGAAGATTTCAATGGCCGATTTGGTTGATCAGCGCGGCTAAAGCCTCGAATTGCTTCTTCTCAACCCTGGAAGAGCTCGTAAGGCTGATGTGCTTCATTTAGGGACACGTCTTCTTGAAGACCATATTCTTGTTGGTCATTTGACGTTCCCACGCATGAGCGTTTGGTCGTGTTGATTCATCGGCGCTTCTGAAGCGTGAATTCGGTCCGATCGCCATCGCTCGACGATGAGAGGGTGCAAGTCCGGTGACAGCTGAGACCTTTTGTACAGTTGAATAGCGAATTGAAATGTATCGAACCTCTGACCGTCTTGAAGTCGTTCGTCGGTAGGGGGCCTACTTCATGTCTAAATTTAGACACGGAAGATGTTTTCAGAAACTCGTGCCTGGCGAATTACGCTCTCACAGATTTTGTGAGCCGATCACCTCAGACTTTATTAAAGACTTATATAAATATAATTCGAAGTTGAACGGAGAGACTCAGTCATCAAGCTCGCGAACTGAAGTGTTAGAACGCGAGATAAATTGCTGGCAAGAGAGCCCCGTTGCCTGAAAGAACCAGAAGGATGGCCAGAATGACGAGGAGGATCCAGAGTGGAATGAGCCACCACTTGCCCTCCCTTCGGATTCGCGCCCATACAAACAACAAAAATTCTTTGAGCGTCCGCGGCGGCGCACTGTCATCTGTTCGCAAATCTGAACCAGACAACGGCGCCTCCGTTGGAGCGGATCCCTTCGTCGGAGTCACTTGCGGCTTTTGATTCTCAGACATGTCCCCATCCTCCTTTGAACTCGGTCGAGGTTAAATCACTTTTCAGCGCGAACCTCGCTTAAGGCCTTCAATAAGGTCGGACGAATTTTTGACTCCACTTTAATATGCCCCTGCACGGAGAAATGAATGGGGTCTACAAAGTCTTCGGCTGAGTTCAACTCGTCTCGAACCCGAATGAATCCACCTCGCGAGTTCGTACTCAATGCTTCTTTTCCCAACATTTCTTCCAAGCGAGAATTGAGTTGCTGTAGGTTCAGCATCACTCGATGCGGCTCAGCTCGTCGAGCTTCGTTCAACCACCGCCTCGCGTCCCGACAATTTCCCAACTGCGAAGCGTCCGCAGATTTCGCAAACCACTCATCTGCTTGTTTGGCCTGGCCTTCATCCAGCGCAAATGGGTAGCGAAAAGGGGAATCTAACACCAAGACGATATGACCGAGATTTTCCAAATCGGCCTTCCACCGCAACAAAATCTCAGCGAACTCTTCGGGCGTCGACCGGGTTTCCAATTTAATAGGACTGGCACAGCCGACAGCAAAAGCGAGCTCCTGAAGAGATCGCAACAACAACTGCCCGAGCGCCGTCGACATGAACTGAGATTCTCTATGCAATTGCTCTTGCCAGCTTCGACGCGTGGATTCGTCGACTTGATCGCCAAAGAACTCTCGATCGGGACGGCCATTCGAAACAAAGAAACGAGCCCGATCGATGTCGTTCACGCCATAAGCCAAGATGATCACGCGCGGGGCTTTACCCGCCTCCACCAGCCGTGGAACTTGTTCGCCCAGTTCGCGCCAAATCTCGCGGCCTTGCTGCACACCATATCCGACCTGGGAAAGATTCACGCCCCGAGCGCCTCCAGCACGAAGCGCCAAATTAAAGTAGGTCTTTTCAGCAGGTACGCCCCAGCCAAACGCCGAAGATGGCCCCAGCAAGAGCACCTCGGCATTCTTGAGTCGGACAGGAAAGTCATCCGAGGCTTCATCTGGTGACGTTCGAAATCCCGCCTCGTCTGTGATCAACTCGGCCCCTTCGAAATGCGTTTCCATTGCGGGCTTCATCATCCACATTCGCTCATCATGAATCCGCATCACTCGTCGAGCTCGATCCAATGGATCAGCACCGATTCCGCGCCAAAGCCGGGCGCCGAGCTCGGCAACCAAAACCCAAAAACAACTCGCAATCAGCATAACGATGAGTCGACGGCGCCAGCGCATGCGCCATTGGAGAACTGCAGCTTCGACCTGTCAACCATCAGCTCTCACGTGGTGAAAAGATCGGATTTAACTTGGGCCGAGTCCACTCCTGTGATTGGATCGAAGTCCATGGCCAATCTGAAAAATCTTTTGAGCTCAGCTGTCACTGCGACAAAATGGGTTGCGATTTTCATCGGCTCAACGGGCGCTGCTCTGATTGCGGTCGAAGGTCTCTACCGAATCGATCGCGAGCGTCCCACTTCACTCACGACCAACGAGGCCGGACTCATACCTGCCGGCGAAATTCAAAAGGCCGCTATGCGCAAGGCCGTCCAGCCGCGTATTGACCGCCTCTGGCTGACTCCGCCAGATCAGCGACCGAACATTTTTTCTCCGCCACTCGATACCTTCGTGAATCGTGGCTTTGACGATATCGAGCGCATGCAACGCATTCTCTTGCGGACACGCCTGCCACCCAGTCAGCAATGGAAGGTACCGAATTTTCTGCGCCACCCGGAGAGTCCCTCGCTCCATACCATCACTTCCACAAGCCAAGGGTTTCGAGCGAATCACGCCCGAGGGCATCTGAGCCCCACCACGACCTCGACAGCGGATCCTTCGCGACCTGTGTTCCGCGTTCTCGTCCTCGGCTCATATCCCGCGTTCGGCCATGCCGTGAATGATGAAGAGACTTATTCCGCGATCCTTGAGTCCGAGATGAACTCGCAGAAATTTCAAGATCAGCTTAAAGCCGCAGGCTGCCAACGTCCGCCTCGATTTGAGTTCATCAATGCGGGCCGACAGGGCGCGACCGCCATAATGGGTTGGTCGCGCCTGCAGGCTGAGGGCGACGAACTACGTCCGGACTTGGTCATATGGGACTATGGTTGGATTGAAAAATACTTGCGTACGGATCAAGGCGATACAGGTGGTGGTGATGCGGAAAGAATCCGCCGCGTCGGTTCAACTATTCAAAGCCTGCGACGATTTTGCGCTCGATCCTCGGTGCGCCATTGGGAACTCTGCATTCGTCTAGAACGCAAAGTCACGGAACTTGATCGCGAGGCGAGCTTGAACGGATGGCGAGAAGCCAATCGGCGTGCTCAAAATTGGGCGCTCGAGCGCAAGACCCCGATCTTCTTGATTCGCCACGACGGAGTCTCGATCGATCGTCGCGAATATGAGGCCTACCATCGGCCCCAACAGCGAAGCTATTTCATCGATACGACCAGCGCCGTGCGCGATGTGCCAGCCACCGCCCATGAGGTCGATGAGTTTTGGTCAAAGCCGAATTGGCTCGACGAAATCGACGTAACGCGAGACCAAGTCTCCAACCAGGCCATCATCATCTTGCGAGCCGATGCGATTCAATACAACGCGCTCGGGTATCGGCGAATTGCAGCCGTGGTGCTTTCGCAGCTGGCACATTTGAGTGGGCTTGACGGACTAACAGCGAATTCAGAGCGATCAATTGACTTCTGTGTGACCGATCTTCGCCAAAAGGCCCCTTAAATGATCGTGGAGAAATTGACTGCGGAGCGCGATTTCAGATCTAAATGAGCGCCTGAGAGCTCCACGTCAGTGCCAATTCAGCCCGCCGGACTCTCAATCTCTTTACGGCATGCCTCGAGGACTATTCTTGAAATCTCGGGTCGCGAGAACAATTGCGGCGTGCTTGCTTGGATTTGGCGCGATGGCAGGCCGGACTTCGCAAACTCGGTCCATCTTTCGCCCAAATGCCAATTCTTGCCTTTCGCGCCTCAGCTTGAGCCTTCGCATATCGACCTCCTGAGTATTTCGGCGAATCCCAAGCCCAACCCTGACGAACCAACTCGTGTTGAACATGAATATCACCCAAAAATATTTCGCAGGTTCGGCGCTGATAGGAACGGCCATCGCACATGAGTCGCACCTCTTTTCCCTTCAACAGATCTTCCAAGTACCGTTTGGCATCGTTCGCAGATTCCTGGCCAATCTCAGGCGCATCAATTCCGCTTAAGCGGACAGAAAACTTCTCGCCCGTTCGAAACTTTCCTGGAGCATCTTTGCCGACAGGCACTAACTCCTGAACACGACATGTGTCTCCGTCGTGGCAGGATACGACTCGAGCACGTACCTCACGTAGGGCGCTTTTCTTGGCATCGGGGCGAGCGTCAGTCGCCGAAATGTGGATGAGCGCGAGCGAGATGAGAGTGCATAGGATGATTTTCATGGCCCCATCTTAAGCTGGCACACTTGCCTGGTCAAAAAATGGCATCCACGCTAAATCTTCCCGGCCTGACGACGCACGATCAGAGGTCGACCAAGGTCAAGTGGCCATCAAAAAGACGACTTCAAAGCAATTGTGATAAGTTTCGCTCTTCAACGTACAGACCCACGGCTCGCTGTGCGATCTATAGCAAGTCGGGATCTCATGAAGAGCGAGTTCTAAATTTGCTGGAGGGACGCATCGCCCGACGTTGATTCAGCGTCAGCAATTCGTTGTTGTGAAAGTTCGCGTAGATGTAGAGATGGTCCTCGAGCGACGGAATCTTTTTTGTCGTGCACCAGGTTTGTCGCACGAGTCGACTCACGTGAGCGCGAATCATCGCTGCGGTGTGATTGAAGCTAAAGAGCGGATCAAAGCCACCGCGTTTGAGCTCGCCTTGGCCAATTGTGCAAGCTCGTCGTCCTTTGAAGCGCTGATGCTCGATCCGAGGCAGAATTTCTCGGATCAGCGGCGGATAGCCTGGGTTCTTGTCGGATTTGATGAGGCCCAGACTCGTCAATTTGGGAGCCAGACGCCTCAGAAGTTTTCGTCGAGCTCTCGCGCGTCCATCGCGCCTTCGCCCGTACTTCTCGCAAGCCCGCTTGGCATAGAGTCCTCGCGCAGGCATTCGTGCAACCTCGAACCCCAGGATTCGCCGCGTGTTCTCGCATACGGCTGTTGCGATCGAAAGAGGTTTCCACTTTGTGTGCTCGAAGGTTTCCATCTCATCAAACTGAATGACTTGCAAAGGCTTGAGATCGGCAAGCTCGGTAGCAAAGTCGGCTCGCGCGATCGCTCCAAGCAGTCGCAGCTTGCGCGCAATAGTGGTTCGACTGGCCCCGAACACGTGCGCCAGACCCCGAAGCGTCAGCCCGTAAGAAAGTAACTGAGGCATCACTTTATGCAGATCACGCCGCCGAGTTCTCCGAAAGACATCTGTCGTGGAGCTCGAGAAACTTCGACGACATCGGCCGCAGCGGTAACGTCGGATCCAAGTTCGATCGCAAGCCCGGAAGTAATGCCCCCGCCAGAAAATCTGATCACCTTGCGGCTGGTCCGAATGAGTTTGGCAATGCGGGCAAGCGGGGCGCATGGCAGTCGCGCCGTTCAAACGCGAAACCGCCGCCGGAAGGCTTTGACGACAAACTCAATGTCGGCGCGGTCCGGGGTTCGTCTTCACGCCCAGAAGGGCTCTCTCACCACAAACACCGAAGCCCCGAGGCATTCACGCCAACGGGGCTTCGATTGAGGCAACCACTCATGTGGGCCAGCT
>CANHQR010000020.1 GCA_947462815.1 Pseudobdellovibrionaceae bacterium | reverse complement strand
TTCCGTAGATTCGATCCTCAAAGACTTCAATCGCAGTCAGGGAGCCGTTCGCCGTGGCCTCATTGCGGGCTCGCTTCTTATCGAACTTCATCGTCAACGTTCCGAGCTGATTCGCAGTCGTAATGGCCGCGAGCTAAGGGCGATTGAAGCCTTGTGGCTCGTTCACAAATTCGACGGCCGCATTTTCACGGAGACACCATGAAAACAATAAAACTACTCGCACTCGGCGTACTTCTCTTTCCTCTGGCCGTTCTTTCGGACGAGGAGGAAACGTCGTCACGTTTCGGCCCAGGAAAAGCCATCGAAGCCTTTTCAGAAGAAGACGGCTTTAAGATGTCACCGAAAGCCGTTTCGACTCTAGGAGTACGTTTCGAACCCGTTCGCGGTTCGGGACCTTGGCGTGTTCCAAAATCGTCGCTCATTCATATCAAGCAATCGACAGGCGTTTATCGACGATACGACGGATGGATCTCGATGGTCTTAGTCAAAATCGTTTCACAGACAAGCGAGACCGCCTTGATCACTTCGCAGGATCTTGAGCCCAATGATGAGATCGCATCTCACGGAGTTCAATTCCTACGAATGACTGATGCTGATCTAAATGCCGGCACCGTTGATACGTGTGCCCATTAACAAGAGGTTCGATTTATGATTTCAAAATTAGTTCGAACGTCCATTCAGTATCGCTGGCTCGTCATGCTCGCAACGGCCTTGGTGGCCTTCGCTGGATGGATCGCGTTTACGAAACTTCCCATTGATGCGGTTCCTGACATCACAAATGTTCAGGTACAGGTGAATACGCCCGTCGCTGCACTGAGCCCGGAAGAAATTGAACGAACGGTCACCGTTCCGGTTGAGATATCGCTCAATGGTATTCCCGGAGTGACCCAAGTTCGTTCGATCACTCGCTTCGGAATTTCCCAGGTCACGGTGACGTTCGAAGATGACACTGACATCTACCGCGCTCGGCAGCTTGTAACTGAGCGGCTACGTGGAGTGGCAGAACAGCTTCCTAACGGAGTGAGTCCGACCCTGGGACCGGTATCGTCTGGCCTTGGCGAAATCTATCACTACGTGATTGAAACCGAGCAAACTGCCGAAGGTCCTGGGCGGCTAGCACAACTTGCCGAGTTAAGGTCTCTTCAAGACTGGTACATCAAGCCGCGTTTGCTGTCGGTAAAAGGTGTAGCTGAGGTCAACACGATCGGCGGTCACGAGAAACAATATCTCGTCGAGCCTGATCCGAAAAAGATGTCGGCACTTGGCGTTCACTTCTCTGACATCGAAGAAGCCATCGAATCTGCGAATAAGAACGCTGGCGGTGGCTACGTTGAGCAAACGGCAGATCAGTTTCTCGTACAGGGGTTTGGTCTCTTTAAGTCACTCGATGACATTCGAAATGTTCCGGTCAAGTCGCTAGAAAATGCGCGCGTGATCTCGATCGGCGACATCGCGAACGTCAAAATCGGCCGCGAGCTTCGCACGGGCGCTGCTCTTCACAACGGAAAAGAAGTCGTACTCGGCACAGTCCTCATGCTTCTTGGGGAAAATTCGAGATCTGTGTCGATTCGAGTAGCCGAGCAAATTGAAGCTATCAAGCAAGGTCTTCCGCCAGGATACAAGATAGAAGCGGTTTACAATCGCTCTGATCTAGTCAATGCGACGTTAAGCACGGTTGAACACAACTTGCTTATGGGCGCGGTGCTCGTGATCGTCATTCTCTTCCTACTTGTTGGGAACTTACGAGCGGCGTTAATCACGGCCATCGTCATTCCGCTTTCGCTGCTGTTCACGTTTATCCTGATGCGGAGATTTGGGATCTCAGGAAATCTTGTGAGTCTCGGCGCTCTTGATTTCGGGATTATCGTCGATGGCGCCGTCATCGTGCTTGATAACAGCGTTCGTCACTTGCACGAGCGAGCACAGCAAGTAAAGCGCGCGCTCACGCCTCGCGAAGTCAACGAGACGATTCACGATGCCACTCTTGAAATCCGCAAATCGGCAGGATTCGGCGAGCTCATCATCGTTGTAGTTTTCTTACCGGTCTTCGCCTTCGTCGGAATCGAAGGAAAGATGTTTATTCCGATGGCTGCGACATTTATCTTCGCAATCATCTCGGCCTTGGTGCTGTCGTTTACGTTTGTACCGGCACTGGCAAGTCTGATTCTAAAAGGCAAAGTCGAAGACAAAGAACCATGGATCATGCGGAAGCTCTATCAGCTCTATGCGCCCGCGCTGAACTGGAGTCTGCGATCAAGACGTGCGGTCATCTCGATCGCCGTCGCTTCGATTGTTTTGGGAGGAATTCTATTTAGCCGTCTGGGCGGAGAATTTCTTCCGCAGCTCAACGAAGGTTCGCTTGCGATTCAATTCATTCGACCAGTCACAGTGGGAATTTCCAATTCCGTCGCGCTCGAAGAAAAATCGCAAAGTATCATTCGCGAATTTGGCGAAATCAAAGATGTCTTCACGCGAATCGGAACGGCTGAGATCTCAACCGACCCGATGGGACCGAACATCGCCGATACCTATTTGATGCTCGAACCAAAAGAAAAATGGCCGCTTGTAAACGGGACGCGCAGAACCAAGGACGAACTCGTGGCCGCCATCGTTGCGGAACTTGAAGAACGAGCGCCGGGCCAGCGTATTCTGGTGAGCCAACCCATTCAGCTTCGCTTCAACGAACTAATGGAAGGAACCCGTGCCGATGTGTCTTTGAAGATCTTTGGCGAAGATCAGGTCAAGATCACTGAAATCGCCGAGCAGGCCGTTTCGGTCATTCAAAAAATCCCGGGCGCGGGCGATGTCGAGCTTGAGGCCAAAGGGACGGTCACTGTTCTCGATGTTTCTCCAGACAAAGAAAAGCTAAAGCGACTCGGAGTTTCGGCGAAGGAAGTCCTCGAGACAGTCGGAGTTGGGATTGGCGGACACGAGGTCGGAACATTCTACGACGGAATGAAGAAGTATCCGATTGTCATACGCCTCGATGACGACACGAGAAGCGATATGGAGTCGATCAAAAAGCTGCCGGTGGGAATCGCGGGCGGCGCAACCCTACCATTGAACGAAGTGGCATCGCTTAAGTTCGTCGAAGCTTTTAGTTCGTTCAGTCGCGAACAGACAAAGCGCCGAATCGCGGTCCTGGTAAACCCGCGAGGCCGCGACACCGAGTCATTCGTGAAAGAGGCGGAGACGAAGGTTCAGCAAGAAGTGAAGTTGCCGCCCGGCTACTACATGGAATGGGGCGGAAACTTCAAGAATCTCAACGAAGCGAAAGATCGACTATCCGTACTCGCACCGGTCGCATTGCTCTTGGTTCTCTTGATGATCTACGCCGCGTTCAAAAACGTGGTTGAGGTTGCGCTCATCTTCCTCTGCGTTCCACTGGCATTGGTCGGCGGAGTGCTGGGACTGATCATCGCAAGGATACCATTCAGTATTTCTGCAGGTGTCGGATTCATCGCACTTTCCGG
Organism: Pseudobdellovibrionaceae bacterium; assembly: GCA_947462815.1. GTDB lineage: Bacteria > Bdellovibrionota > Bdellovibrionia > Bdellovibrionales > JAMPXM01 > UBA2339. The sequence continues at coordinate 46,213 of CANHQR010000020.1, read as the reverse complement.
TATTGCGGTTCTAAATGGTGTGGTCCTCGTAAACTACTTCAACGAACTGCGGGCGCGTGGAATCACGGGTTCGGACCTTGTGAAACAAGGCACGGCTTTACGTCTCCGTCCGGTTTTGATGACGGCGCTAGTTGATGTCTTCGGATTCCTGCCAATGGCCCTTTCGACAGGCATAGGCGCCGAAGTTCAACGACCGCTCGCGACCGTCGTCATTGGAGGCATCATCTCATCAACACTGTTGACGTTGATCGTGCTCCCAGTCCTCTATCTCGCGTTCGAAAAACAAATTGAACGGCACTCACATTTAGCAACAGAGTCAGAACAGAAAACTTAAGGAGTAGAAATGAAATTTTCAGTTATCGCAGGCGCAGTTTCGGTTGTTTTAGGTACGTCCGCTTTCGCTCAAACATCGACTCCGGCAAGTACGCCGGCATCGAAGTCGACGGCGATTGAGCAATTGACCAAGACCGATAAGAAGTCGCGCAAAAAGAAAGTCTTGATGTGCGCGGAGTGCGGCAAGCCGGAATCCGAGTGTGAATGCGAAGGTCACGGAAAAGGCGAACACAAAGACGACCACTCTAAAGAAGCAGCTGAAAAGAAGTAGGATTTATGAACGTCGCCAAAACCCGAAACCGCCAAGTAGTCGAAAGTTTTTTGACAGAAGCGAACGTGGCTTCGGGGCGAGGTGATTTCTCGAACGCGTGGGCTTTACTTGCGAAAGCCCACGTCATCTCGCAGCCATTGGCGTGGTCACATACGCTCGTGCATTGGCAGATGCTGTCACTCGCTCTACGCACCCGAAACTTCAGTGAAATCACAGGTCAAATTTTTCGGCTGGTAGTAGCAGCCCCGGGTTCGATTCTCAAGAAGTATCCGAAAGGAAACCCAGGAACGAGCGACATAAGCGCGTTTCAACCGATGCCGATCTCGTCGGAAGTTCAATCGATCATCGATCGAATGAATACTACAAAGTGAGGAGTTATCCTGCGCTTCGTGAAACTTCGATAGGATTTGTACCGCCTAAAGTACGGCAACTAGAACTTTGAACCTCAGCGAGTTGCTAAGTGCCGAGAATAGGCTTGCGAGGCCCGGAAGGCGTTTGCTTCTTTTCTGAGTAGTCGACTCTGTCGAGTCGACTTTGAAGTATCTTGATCTGTTCGATACGTTTTTCGACCGGAATCTCGCTTTTCCCAAAAACTTCTGAAACCTTCTTTTCGATTAGCGATTGCGCCCTAAAAAGGCGATCAAATTTGTTGGCCATCGTTGATCCCCCTAATTGTTAAGTGCAACTGGCTTCCATTGGTTACAACCATTGGAATAGTCCAAAATTTCACCGACGTATAGAGCAAGATTTCTGAGAAACAATATCTGGCCCTCTGACAAGTCAGGGAACGGCGTTGTCGGTGAATCAACGCTTAAAACGCCCCAGACATTCTGTTTGTTCTCAATTCGAATGCACACGAACGACTTCGTATACGAATTTCCGTTTTTTGATTTTCCTGCGGAATAGAGGCGCTTCATATTTTTGTCGTTCGGATAGACAATGTTTGCGCCGGTTGAGAAGCAATTGCCAGCGATAGATCCACTGAGCGGCCATTCTTTATTCAAATGCGACGGGATTCCCTGACGTGTCGGATAGTGTCCTGTCGCCAATACGAGCTTACCGTTTGAATTCTCCGTCGGGGAATGCAGGTAAAGTGCGATGCGAAGCCGACTTTGCGTCCCGAATACAAATGAGAGCGCAGAATCCATCAAGATCGCTAAATGCTCCTTGAACTCGTTAACTTCAAGAGGCTTCGTCATGTCTCGTAGAAAGTTGCAGATAATCCGATACGCTTGATGCGTATTTCGAGCTTCAGTCTCCAGGCGATGAGTTTTGTCCATCAGGTCGCGATATCTGCGATCGACCTCACGATACCCTCCGCCCATGAATTCTGCGAATCGGTCAAACCAACTCCCTTGCGACTTCACGAAAACAGCAGCGACGAACGCTAGAATACCGATTGAAACGAGGTAAGCTCCGGCTAGAACTACAAAACTGCCGAGAAGTGGCGGCAACAAATTCGCAAAATCAGCGGTACTTCCTTTTCTGATTACCTCAATGATTGGTTGAGAAATCGGCGAAACAAGCGCCGACCATTTAATATCTCTTCGGTGAGCGAAGCCTTGGTTGTAAGCGAGAAAACCACCGGCCACGGCACTCGCATAAAAATAAACCGGCAGTGGCATTGCCAGTTCAGACGTGACAAGCCGAAAAAAGTCTACGGGACTCAAAGTAGCTCCATCAAGATGTTGTCGGTACTCTATTTACGCTCAGCAGTTTCGAATGTTGAAACCCAAACGCCGTTGGCCTTCGAAACAGATAGCGCGCGAACAAGGTCCCCATGTTGAGATTGAAGTTCGGCGCGATCGATCGTTACTTCAGTAACTCCGCTGCCGAGCTTTTCCGCCCACGAGTAGTCGAACGTAATCGAGTCATTGTTGTGCTTCTTGAATTTCACCCACTCTACGGTGGAGACTGCGCCACTACCAATCTGATCTCCGCCCGTCGCTATCGTCATTGTGTCGAGCATAGAAGGGTTAATTTCGAACGCCGCTCTCAAAGTCCCGCCACCCTGGCGATCAGCGTGCGCGAGAGGCGCGATGAAAAGTGAACCAAGAATCGATGCGAATAGTGTTTTGAAAATCATGTTTCTCACTGGTCACTCCCGAGCTTGTTGCTCTGCAAGAGGTCGACAAACGCCGTTGTGTATCCTAGAAGGAAGCTCTTATCGGGGCTAGCTTTCGATGCGGCTTCGAACTCGTCCATCGCCGCTCCAAGCTTGCCGATTAGCTCCTTCACGAGGGTCGTATTTGAATAAACGATGGCCGATTCGTGGTGGCAAGGAACGTCCATCGATTGACGCGAAAGAATCTCGGCAGTTACTAAGGAAAAGTTGCGAAGTTCTCCAGAACCGTCGAGTCCCATCGCCCGAAAATCGAGCGTTTCAGCTAGGCGCAGGTAGTTGCCATTCGCGTCACGACGTACGAGCGAAACCGCTTCGAGCAGATCGAGGTAAAAGAAGAGTTCGTCGAGCGTAATGCCCAGCTCGGGCGCGATCTCTCTTGGACTTTTCGAATAGCGCGGGAGCTCAAGCAGAGCAAAGATCGATCGCCCTTTCCAGCTGCCCGATAGGCGCTGGAGAAGTTCCTCTCGCTTGAACTCCTTCAACGGCCCCCCGTTGACGAGTGTAGTTTCCACGAATCCCCCCCGGATGGTTTCGACTTTAACTTTGAGCGACTGGCTTCTTTGCCGTCTTCGAATACCAAGCCACGATCTTCGCGACTTGTTCTTCTTGCAGCTCTGAAAGCAAGTTCCGTCCCTTCGCCGGTTTCTTCTCTCGCGTCTTCATCACTTTCACGATCTCAGCATCGACAACCTTTTCGAGGTTCATACCGAGTGCGCTTAAGAGAAGTTCGAGAGAGTCCGATCCAATCGCTGTCTTGCCTTGCAAATAGCGACTGAGCGCCTGTTCAGTGACGCCCATCGAATCAGCGACGGATTTCTGCGTAAGTCCTTTGGCTTTCACCAAAAGGCTCAGACGGTGGCTCAACATATAGGCAAATTGTCTTGCACTAGCTTTGTGCAGTTGCAACCGGAAGATGGAGAAATGAACTTAAAAGTTCATTTGTTAAAGAGTCGTTTCATCTCTGAATCTTCGCGTTCAGCGAAAATATTTAGATCGTCACTTCGATGACCGCTGGAATTTCAACGGGTTATCCCTGTCCGCCTCAGGAGGTTCCAGGTGTCTCGAAGGTACTTAGCTCTAGTTCTTGGTATGGTTTGGATTCAGTGCGGCTGCGAATTTCGCGATGAGTCGAAGGCCGCTCCAGTGGCCGAACTCCGGACAGATCTTACATTCGCATGGGGAGATCCGAGCGGATCGCATGAAATTCTTCGCTCGTTCGAAAACTCGAAGTCCGGACTCGTGAACGCTCCGCCGCTGCCGATGGTGGTCGCGCCAGAGAATTTGACCATCCAAGGTTTTGAACCAGGCAACACCGGCTGTGTCGCGAAACTTTGGGTGCGCGCCGAGACTCCAGTGAAACTCGATTGTGTCGGCATCGAAGGTTCAAAAGAACTGACGCTTCGAGGACTCAACCTCGCAGTTCCGCCGAATCTCGATGGACTTCATCCGTTGCGAGTCGAAGTCGGTGCAACATCGATCAACTTTGGCATTCGAACGCTGCCGAACGCACTGCCATTAAACCCTGTCGAGAGGTCGATTTCAGTTCGAAGCGTGGGTACGACTTCGAACTATCACCAAGTCGCGGCTTTCGAAATCGCTCGCGGTTCTGCCGGGGGCATGACGCTCTCGATGCCCACGAAAGTTAGCGGTACCGTTCGACGCAAGCTAGTTCGCTTTGGATACAACTTCGATTTCTTTCGTTGCGAGGTCGGACCGACCACAGTTCGCGAAGACGAAGATATCGCGGTCGAAGTTTTTCTGGTCCCCGATGTCGCTGGGATTGAGAAGGACTGGCCACAGTCTTTCTCTCTCGATTCGCAATTGGTGAACGTGCCGAAAGAAAAACCCGTGCGTGTCTTGGGATTCGTCGGGAATCCGTTTTTGGACAAAGTCTACGGGCCTGGTGAGTACAAAGAGCGGTCGTTTATGGCGACAGAAACAGAAATGTGCCGCGACCTAACAAGTGGCCCAAACCCGATCCCGTCGCGAGTCGTCGCCATGATCGGCGGCATTTCAGAGACGACGTTTTCGGTTCGCGAAGGTCGCGACGAATCGGACCCGCTATTGATTTTCACACTTTCGGGTATGCAAGCATTCGACGCGCAAAGCTTCGAAATCGACAAGAAGCCGGTTGCTTCTCCCGTGTCCGCCCAAAGTTTCGAACTCACTCTTTCAAAGGACGTTCCATGAAAGTCATCGGTGCGATTTTTTCTCTCTTCTGTTTCACAGGTTGCGCGACGACCAACACTGGAAAGACGCTGCAAACGATGGCGATCGCGGGGGCTGCCGGCGTGCTTTATGGCCTTTCACGCCCAGAGCATCGCGAGCAGAACGCCGCTCTCTATGGTGGATTGGCCGCCGCCGGAGCCGGCGCTGCCGGCCTTCTGATTTGGAATACAGACGCGGAGTCAGAGCGCTTTCGAAAGGAAGCACAGACTCTGAGCGAAGAACTTGATCGTATTCGTGCACCCCGTCGAATTCTCGAATCGCCAGCTACGTTCGGCGCAAAAATTCCTGCGAAGTATCGGTCGCTCGTTCAGCCAGGCTCTTGGCGCGTGAGTGAAATCGATCAGTGGGTCGAAGACGGAGAAAATCGTCTTATCCATCAAGGGCTCGTCATGGAGCTCGTTCCACCAAGTCTCAATCCATCACGTTCTAATGGAGGTTCTAAATGAAGTTCTTCGTTCTAATTTTAGCTACGCTCATTCTTGTCGAGCCGGCGTTCGCGCGCGACCTCGTCGACGCCGCTTCGAGCGCTCAATCATTTTTCAATCGCATCGGCATCGCTGCGATTTCAATCGGCGTCACGCTAGGCGGAATTCTCTTCGCGATGGGTGCGGCACAAATTGGGAGGATGCTGCTGTTTAGCGGATTCATCGGTGCGATCGCCATTCTAGGCGCGCCGGCCCTGATCGGCCTTCTCGGCCGCATTTTCGGGGCTGCTCTATGAAGCGCGCTGGCAGAACACCACTCAGAATTCTTAACGAGCCGGTAGGCTTTATGGGCCTCACGAGTCTCGATCTGTGCGCACTCGGATATTTGCTCGTCGCGACTCACGGACTGCTCGACTCATTCGATCTTGGGCTGCTCTCGTTCGTTGCGGTGGCCATAGTCGGATACGTGTTGATCGCTATTCGTTTGAAGTTCCGACGGAAAATCGTTCGCGACTTCGCTTTTTCAACTGTTGGACCAAAGGTGATTTATGATCCCGAAACTTGATCTTCTCACGCCTCATGGAAATCTCTGTCTTTGGCAGACAACAGACGGCGTCGTCGGCGCTTCGTTCGACATTCCATCAGTTGATGTCGAAGCTCGTGACGAAGGCACGGAACTTTTGAAGTGGTCTCGCGCTCTCGCTTCGCTTCCGACTGGGATCGTCGCGCGAATCGAAACGACTTGCGAAGTTGGAACCAGCGATGAGTCCATAAGCTCGCGAGCACAAGCGATAGCGGACTTGGGGTTTCGCGAGTATCGAACTCGGCTGCATATGCAGACGAATCGAAACCCATTCCTCGAATTGATCTATCGCAAGCGACATGGCTCGCAAGGTGCCCCGTTGCGTGTGGAACAAGGCTACAAGCAACTGAAGGAATCGGGTCTTGATCTCGAACCACTCGGAGATATTGCGACGTCTGAAATCTTCGAGTGTTCTTCCTCGGCATGGGTCTTGAGTCGAAGGCATATCGCGAAAGGCGAAGGCTACACCGGAATCGTGAGACTTTTTCGTCCAACGGCCCAAGAGCTATGCGCAGAGCAGATGGCGATGGCATTGACGAAGCTTCCTGCTCCGTTCAAGTGGACCGTTTGTTTTCAGAAATGCTCGCGCGAAGCTGCCGAAATCGGTCTACAGAAACGACTTCGTCAGGAATCAGGGAAAGGTAAAGTTTTAAGCCTTCGCCGTGACGCTATCGAAAATACTCTCGCCGACACTTCGCTGTCCGGCTCTGAAGTATTTGAATACGAGGTCTTGATCTCTGTCGAACGTCGATCTGAATCCGAATTGAGCGAAGCGCTTCTCGAAGCAGCTGGCGTCTTGCGTACATTTGGCGATGTCGTGATTGAGACCGTCGGTGTTGGCCCTTCATTTCTGGCCACCATGCCCGGTGTTGGACTGCACGTACCATTGCTCGAAGTCGATTCGACATTGCCGCTGTTTTTGCCCGTGTGGAGACAAGGTGCAGGCGCTTCTATCAACCGAGCAGGAGCACTGTCCGTACATCGTCGCGACCGAAGTCTCGATCGCATCGACCTTCTCGCGAGAGACAATCAAAATGCCAACGCGATCATTGTTGGAAACTCGGGTCGAGGAAAGAGCGCGTTCCTGGGATGTCTGACGAACGATCTCATGAACGATCCATCAGTGCGCATTATTAAGGTCGATGTCGGAGGTTCACATTCAAGAGAATGCGAACTGCTCGGCGGACGCGAGTATCGCCTAAGCCTTGAAACTTCCGAAGGTTTGAATCCGTTTTCACTGCTGCAAGGCGAAGCGTCTGAGTCGGTTCGCGCTGTGCTCGGCAGTTTTGTTGAAAGCCTAGTGCTCGAAGAAGGCGAGGCTCGTTTACCAAAAGACGTGAAGATTGAAATCGATCAGATGATTCAAGAGGCACTTAGCTTTGACGAATCTCTGTCGATCGATCTGCTTTTGAAATTCGACTTTTCTCGTCATCGCTTGCTCAAGCGCTGGGGATCAGAGGGCCTTTTCGGGAAAGCATTTCGCGGATCGCCTGACCTGAATCCGCCACGTCTTCGCTACTTTAACTTCCAAGACATCTTTCAAGCCAGCGATCAGGACTTCTCGCAAGCAGCAATGGCGGCTGTACTCGCGGTTTTTAATCTCGAAATGCGTACGCATCCTGGGGCGCGTCTGGTTCTTATTTGCGACGAAACGCCATTCTTTATCGAGAAATGCTTTGGACTCTTCAAGATTACAACCGCGAACGTCAGAAAGTTCGGCGGCTCGGTCATTCTTGTTACCCAGTTGTCGAAGCACCTGGTTGCTGAAGGCGACACTGGAATTCTGGAGAACTCGTATCACCGCATCCTGTTCTCTGCCGACGGTGACCTAACAGAATTCCGCGAAAGGCTGCGGCTTCGAGAGAAAGATATGAATTTCATCTCGGGGCTTGGATTCAAGAATCGAAAATACTCCGAGTTTATATACCAACAGGGAGACCAAGCACGAGTCATGCGACTAGAGTTGTCGCCTAAAGAATACTGGAGAGTCACGTCTTCGCCGAATGATCGCTCGAAACTTTTGAGTCTCGTAAAAGCAGTTCCTGGGCTCACAACAGAGGAGGCGATTCGATGTCTGTCCGTTGCGTCCCGATAGTGCTGATCGTGATGACCGGATCAAAATCTTTCGCTTTTGATCCGTTTACGATTGCGGCCGGTGTACAGGCAGTCTCTGGAATTATGGGAAGTCTCCGCGAGGCCGACGAAATGGCCGATGCAGGATTTGCCGTTGCTGATCTTGTCGACGAGCTCGATATCGATACTGAGACCGATCAGGAGATCGAAGCACAAGTAAAACGACTCGAAGAGATCGAGCGACAGTCCCGAAATCTTCGTGATGGAGAGCGCGACATCAAGTCGCTGATTGGTCAGGACCTCGCTCGATCGCGATCGTTTGCCTCTCGGATTCGACGCGTGCGGGACATGATACAAACCACAAAGCGACTTGCGGCGATGATGGGCCTTCGACCGAAATCGGGTGAAAAGGGCCTCAAAGTTCAGGAAGCGCGTCTTCAATACATGATTCTTGATGAACTCATGGCGATTCGGAGAATGCAGTTCGAAAGCGCATTGGAAAACAAAGAGCAGCGAGCGAACTATCAGCTTGCTCTGGGGCAGGTGCTTGAAGAGGAAGGACTCACCAACCGTCGCGCTCTCAGTCGTGGGCGGTTGCGATGACTCCATTTCCACCTATTGATTCTGGTGTCCTTCAGGCTGTCATTGAAACATTTCAGCGAGTAGCTGGGATCGTTCTTGGTATCACGAGTGCGGTTTTCATCGCGCGAGTGGCTCTGCTAATCGTTCAGGTTGAAGGCGCACACGCGTTTGCCGACCTCGTGCGCGATACCGTTGTATTGCTTTTGGCCCTCGCGATTTTTCCGTTTGTTCTAAAAACAGTTGTTATGGCTTCCGGGCAAATCGCAGCGGCAATTCGATTCGAAGCTTATGCTCGCTCTAGTGGCGCTATCGACAATCTACTCGGGTCGTTGAAGACGCACGTTCTATTCGTTGGGCTGCTATCAGATATTGGCGACATCACGGTTCTGCACCTCGTTCGCGCGGTGTTCTCGCTTCTCATCGGTCTTTTAGCGGTAGCAGCGCCGTTGATATTCATTTCTGGATACATTCTTGGACAAGGCGTCGGAATTGCCGCCTTAGGCTCAAGCCTTTTGGCATTTGCACTGTGGCCGGTGCTTTGGAATGTGATCGGTCTTTTGTCATCAAATCTTTGGCCGTCGTTTCAATCGACTTCGCTTTCTTCGATCGTGTTTTCGATCTCCGTTACCGTACTTCAATTTTTTTCGCCGTTGTTCTGTCTCGCGTTGCTTCGTCAGGCGGCACCGCAGTCGGCACTCCGAACGGTCACTGGTATCGCCTTAAAGATGGCAGGAGGTTTAAAGTGAAATTTGCCGTTCAGTATTGGATTCGCAGCCGATTTATTCGCGAAGAGGTGCTACGAGCTTCATTGATCGCCGCTCTTGCACTTTGGGCAATCACAGCGACAGCTGTTGCATTAATGAAAACAGAGAAGACGATCTTAATTGGCGTCGCCGACGACGCCTCTTATGTGATTTCACAATCTAACGAAACGCTCAGGCGAAAGGAGATCGTGAGTTTTGTTCGAGGATTTATCTCGAACTACTACGAGTTTTCACCAAGCAATCATGCCGAAAAGATCAGTCGCGCTGGCGACGTGATGGCCTCATCACTCTGGGAATCGAAACGAGCAGATCTTCAGCGAATCAATGAGCGATTGAAAACTGAACCGCTCGTTCAGACATCGAAGATTCTTTCAATAGACCTATTAGATGAAGAAACAGTCGAAGTTTTGCTTCAAATCCATATCGCAAAACGAATCGAATCCGTTTCGACCAATCTCAAAGTCACGTTGAAGGTGCGCGTTCATGAAAGAAGTGAATCAAACCCATGGCCATTTGAAATCTCGGAGGTGTCCGATGTTGTTCTCTAGTTTATTCGCGCTGATTGCTTTGCCGACATTTGCTGCCGAACCGATTTCACGCGCCGTCGTCGATCTTTCCAAGTCGACAGAAATTCACATTGCACCAGGGCGCGTATCTGTTTTGGAAATGCCAGAATCGATCGCTGAAGCGAAAGTCGGAGCACCTCGAAAGCTTAAAGTCGTGCCATCGACATCAGATCCGAAAGAACTTACGCTGTTCTGGGTAGAAGGCAGTGCATTTCGTACGAACCTAATTATTCGCACGACGAAACGCACTTTCGTCTTTGATGTCGTGCCGGTCACCTCCGGCCATCAGGACATCATTCAAGTTCGTGGCGCATTCGGCGCTCCCGGCTTTCATTCGACAGGTCGAACTCTGGTTGAAACTTCGCTCGCGCCGAAGGCTGAACCGAAACTGAAGATCGTTCGTAAACTCCACGAAGGACAGTTCGAATGATCCTATTGCTTATGCTTCTTCCATCCATTGCGTTGGCGAGAACACCGCTTTTCAAAGAAGAACCTAAACCTGTGCCAACTGCCGAGGTTGCCCAGAGACAGCGCTATCGGAGCATGAAGTCTCAAGGAAGTAGTTGGGCACATGTCGTTCAAGGCAACCCGATCGTACTTCCGGCACAACCTGTCGGTCGTGAACTCGGATCACTTTTGCCCGGGGAAATGCAGTTGGCGCGAATCAAACAGAGCGTCCTTGCATTCAATGAAAGCAAGGCTCCGGTCGCAGCTTTTCTAACCGATGACCGAGGTCGAGAGATTGTTTTGATCGGTGAAGCGACACTCGAAAAGAATTCGAAACGTATCCTTGTCGACTTCAAATCGGCCAGAACTGAAAATTCGTCGGAAATTTTCGAGTTCAAAGGTCACGCGATGGACGGCGACGGAATTCTTGGACTCGAAGGCGAATATTTCTCCGGCGAATCGAAGTTTTTTGCGGCCGAATTTGGAGCAGCAGCAGCGGCCGGTTTTGCGGACGCGTCTGTGAACCGACCGACAAATGCTTTTGGGAATCAGCAAGAAGAGAAGTCGCTCGATACCAGCGGAAAGAAGGCGATTAGCAGCGCGCTCGCCAGAACGGCAGATCGATTCGCTGAAAAAGTGCGACAAGCACCCGAATATTCAGTTCTGAAAGGACCGATGACGATCAAGGTTCTGGTTGTTGAGCAACCACGGCGGAAGTTATGACTCGATCTCAGTCATATACTTCTTTGCGATGGCCTATCTTCACGATGTTGATCTGGACCGTATCGTCCACGATTTCGTACACGACTCGAAAATCGCCAACTCGGATTCTCCAGTTCGGAGAGCCCTTTAACTTTTTGCAGTTCGGGGGGCGCGGATCGTCTTCGAGTTTGGCGATCGCTTTGAAGACCCGGGCTTGCACCGTCTTATCTAGTTTCGAAAACTCCTTCTCCGCCGAAGCGTTGAAGATTACTCGAAACTTAGACATTTACTTTATACTTCTTCTTCATCTGATCGAGCGTAAGACCTTTGCCAAGTTCGCTGCGGCGAGCCTTCGCGTCCGCAACGTCTTCGAGATCCTCCATATATTCCTGAAGATCTTTGGCGAGCAGCTCGTTGAGAAGCTCCGACGGAGAAGTGTCGTCCTCTGCAGCCTTGATGCGCAAAGCTTTGTGCACTTCTGCATCCATATAAAATGTGGCTTTTCTGCGAGCTCCCATAAACACCTCTCAGAATACTATAGCCGATTTGCCGCAAAACCGCAATTAGGCATTTTGCCGCGTAACTATATGAAAACTCACAACTATTAGGAGGAATATATGTCTTTAGAGATCCCTATTGATTCTAAGTCACCGAAGAAGGCCACCATTAAGCGCCAATCGTTTTTGAAGAAGATTGACGTTGAAACCGCGCGACAGCTTTCACAGCTGAAGGAGCGAGCCAACAAGAAGCCGTTCGGTCGCAAAGTTCGAGACAGTGAACTTATCGCACTAGGTCTCAAGCTCATTGAACAAAAGCATTTAGGCGAACTTCAAGAGCAGACCTATTCCGAGAAAGATCGGCTGCAGATGGCGCACGACAGCTATCAAAAACAAAACGGCAAAATCTCGCTCGATCAATTTATCGGCCGCCTGATTCGCGGCGAAGTCCAAATTCAAAAAAATGATTGAACCCAAAGGAGAACACAATGGATAACGAATCAGCAGCAGCGGATCTTTCAACAGTTCAGTCGCAAATTGCGATTGAGCAAGCGGAAGCGAAGCTTCGTTCTTTGACAGTTAAAAGATGGTTGAGAACAGATGAAGTGGCTCTCTATCTCGGCACCACGCGTGCCTCCATCAAGAAACTCGTAATGAGGCAAAGGCTAGAACCGAAGAAACTCTACGGTCGCCTTTACTTCGATAGACACGAGATTGATGGGCTCATTGAAAACTCCGGTCGAAGTGCCTCGCAAGCACAACAAAGGAGTAAGAGATGGCGATAAGAGAAGTCGTAGAAAACGGACAGAAGTTTTTTGAGGTCTACGTCGACGTCAAAAGTAAGTTTAAGAAAAGCGCTCGCATCCAGAAGCGTCGGAAGCAGATTCGTGGACTTCGTGAAGCCCAGCAGATCGAAAAGCAGATGATCTCTGAGGCATCGATGGAACTTGCTCGACTCGAAGACATGACAATGTCTTGGGGCGAACTACTTGATACCTTCGAGGTCACACTCCGAAGTGGGACTGCCACGCGGGCGAAGATGCAGACGGATATCCTTCGCGAGATGGTCAGCTTTCTCAGAGCTTGGACGAGTGATTGGTACAAGCGCGATTGTCGCGACATCACTCCGGGCGACGTTCGTCGAATTATCAATGTGATGGAAGAGAAAGACTATTCGCGAGGTCGACTTCGTTCAATGAAGTCGGCAATCAACAATGTGTTTCGCTTCGGCATTGATGAGGGACACTTGAACGGCGTTCACGCTTCACCAGCGCAGAGCGTTCAGCTTCCGAAGTACATCGAAGACAAGCCGCCGCAGATTTTAGGCATGGCCGAGATCCATCGGCTGCTTGAGACCGCGAAAGCCGAAGAGCATCCGTGGTATCCGATCTGGTTCATGGCGCTCAACACCGGAATGCGATCCGGCGAATTGTACGCTCTTGAGTGGACTGATCTCGATTGGGAAAAGAAGCTCGTTACGGTTTCCAAGTCGTGGAACTGCCGCTTGAAGTCGGTCAAATCCACGAAAGCTGGCTACTGGAGAAAAGTACCAATGAATGCCGAGCTTGAAGCGATGTTGATGGACCTTCGAGAGAAAACGCCGATCACGCAGAAGAACGTACTTCCTCGCGCTTCGCGCTGGGGCAACGGAGAAGCAGCCAAGTTTCTGCGAGATCATTGCCTCAAGATCGGAATCACCTCCGTGAATTTTCACGCTCTGAGAGCGTGCTTTGCGACGCACTTGCTTAACGCAGGTGTCTCGTCACCGATCGTAAAAAAGATCTGCGGCTGGACGGAGGAAAAGGTCATGAACCGATACATCAGGCTTGCGGGCCTCGATGTTGCGGGAGCGACCGAAGCACTTAAGTTTCCAGGGTTCAGCTCCGGCGGAAGTCAGCCGATGGCGAATGTTGTGAACTTGGGAGACATGCGGGCTTTGAAACGTGGTTCGCCGGTTAACGGTGGATCAGAAGAGTAAGAGAGTTTTTTAATTTAACGGTCAGTCCCGATGGTTGGGATGCGATTTTTGAGAGAGTCACTTCGATGCAGAAAGCTTGTTTGAGCGAAAAATGCTGTTCTTGCCTCTTTTCTCCTCTAGTATGGGTTAAATGGTTGATTTCACGTCACGGACTGACGATCACCCCATTTTGGTTCTCCTCACTCAAACGCCCTCGCCCAAAACGACGGGCACCTTCGAAGGCAACTTCCCGTTGCTAATTGAGGGTCGGTAACATTTTCCAAGCTTTCGCCATCGTCGAAGAAAATTCGGCGTTGATCCTCACTCCTCCCTAAGCCTCAAGCGAACTGATTTACAGCTCAGTACCTCAAGTCATTGTTCGACCGAATCCTGACAGAGTTTCATTTGACGCGATTAATGCGGCTAGTTACTCGTCTGCCACCCCCGCCCCGATCCTAGGAGATTTCTCGATGAAAAAGTTCTTGATGACTCTCTCGACTCTCGCACTCACGACATCGGCGGCGGCTTCTGCTCCGGCGATCACTGGTCATTTCAACTGCGATGACGGTGGAACTCTGGAGGTTTCACAAGCTCGCCAACAAGGCGTGTTCTTCGCTTCGCTGGCTTATAGCGATGGTTCAGCTTCAACCCTGGCTTCATTCGAGTTTCGTGGCGCTGCTCTCCGCGGTCAAATGTTGAGAGATGACGAAGAAGCCGACATGGGTGAAGTCGTCGTCGCGGAGCAAGGGCGTACGCTCGTACTCATGTTTACAGGCGACGAGAACGTGACTTGTCGCAAGTAAGATTCGTCTGAGAGTGAAAGGCTTGCGGCACTTCTAATCGGCCGCAAACCAAGACTCTGAAGATGCGGCTCATCGTTGAGCCGCATTTTTTGTCGTCGAATCCGCTGGTGTGACTTGAAACGAGACGATCGAGCCCAGCTGAGTTTCACCCGCCCCGCTCCCCCTCATGATTCTACGAATTCTTTGGGTTCGGAGATCTCGCCACAGACCTCGTGGGTTATCCCGATCTTCACCGCAATTGACCAACTGACACAGCCCTCGCCAAAATTTCCTACTCCCCTTCTTGCTTATTTTCACACGTCACAAGGCTCGGTGACGGGTGCGCCAATAGCCCGTTAGACCCTCACCATCAGCGCCGGCTTCAATCTCGTGGTCCCCGAGGTCGTAAGCCCTGCTGAAGTTCGACACGGAAACCAAGTTGGCGCCAAAGCCAAATTCATTCACCACGGCTCGCGCGTGCGAGCTGCCGCAAAAAGGGGACCCTCATGAAGTACACAGCTCTCGTCTTGTCTGTTTTCGCTTTCGCTGCACAGGCCTCGGCTGATCAGTGCGCTTACGTCACTCGCGATATGGCCGCGCAGGCTCTTCGCATCGTCATGGATGCCGGAAGCGTGCAAACTTACTGCGAGCCTTGCGGTGATCGCGGCGCGACTTATGTGGACGTCAAGGCCGTGGGCATGGCCGATGTGAACTATCAAGGCTACTGGGAAATGCAGATCAACGGCCGCGGCGTGGATCTCGCCTACACCTTTGTGAACGGCATGAACCTCGCGGCGATTGTTTCTTGCCCCACACAGGGCGTGAGCCGCAGCATTCTCGAAGGCAATTCGGAAATCGGCGACTAAGCCGAGCCAGGCTTAGCCAAAAAAAACGGACCGCGCCGGTCCGTTTTTTTTCTGCGAGGGCGAATGGATCAGTTCGCGCCCCAGCGCACGAACAATGATCACGACAAACGAACACAAGTCGCTTAGAAATTTGCGAGGCGCTCATCGCGTACCGATGGGCCAAGACCTTTATCGACGACGTCCGCTCCATACAGGTGCGAAGCCGTAAAGCCGCCACCGTTTTCCAAATCAAATGCGGCTGAGGTCATCCACTTCCACGAACCGTAATAATGCAAAGCCGATTCGGGGCCACCACCGAAAGTCGACGACTTCGTGAGACTCCAGAAGTGATTGGCCTCCACGGCGGGTGAGGTGGTGTAGCTCTTGAGCGTGATGAGCTGGCGCTTACGCGACGCGGACTGATTGTAGATCGCTTCCGAGTCCGCGCGTTTCACGACCGTGTCTTGGTCCGAGAACACCACGGTCGTCGCGGTGGTCGCGCCAATCGTTTTCAAAGTCGGTGCATCGTGGCCTGCGGGATTGAACAACACCAAGGACTTCGGCGCTGACGCCAGCTTCTGCTGGTGTGCGAGGCCCGCGGCGATCTGCGCGACATAGGCCCCCTTGGAGTGCCCCGAGTAAATCACTTGGCTGCGATCGATCTGTTTGGGGAAAGCGTCAGCGACACACTCGATGATCTTGGCGTAGTCCGAACCCATGCGATTCCAATTGCGATCAAAAAATCCCGTGTCGTAGGGCGGGTTCACACTGGCAATGCCCTTTTTCGCCAAATGCACATGCGTGCCCTCGTAGTGAGAGGTGTCGAGCGCTTGGCCGTGACCAAAGGCGACGAGGGCCTGTGGGGTCGACTTGGACGACAAGAACACATCGGTGTCGCGACCCAAGCACTGGATTTTATGGCGCGTGCTCGTGTAGGCATAGACCTTCGAACCCGGATGTGCGGGATCCGTGGGTGCATCGGGAGTGCGCGAGCTCACCTGCGGATAGGGCACCACTTCTGCAGGATAGGAACAGCCTTTTTGTTGCGTCGAAACCAAGCGCGAGATGTCGAGTTGCATGGAAGCTTTGTTCAGCGCCTCTTGATACAGGGTCGGGTCGAGCTCGGGCGTCTTTGACAGAATATAGAGCGACTTGCGATCCGGATCAGAAACGACGGCGTACTCGTAGTTCGCGCCGAGGGCGACGATCCAATACTTGCCTGTTTGCGGTAGACCAAAATCAACGGTGAACTTGGAATTCGACTGCGGATCATCGTTGGTGGCAAATCCGCGGATCTCGCGCAACCGGCCTTGCGGAGTTTTGTCGTTACAAGAGTTGTAAACGGTCACCACACCACGCGCGGTATCGAGGCCCAGGGTCTGCTGCGCACACGCGCAGTCGCCTTCAAACGGCAGCACGACGCGCGAGATCTGGTACCAAGTTCCCAAGTATTTCGCGACGTCCACGTAGGGAACGGTCTGCAGCGGTGGCGGCTGGGGTTGCGCCGGCGAGGGCGAAGTCGGATTGGCGTGCGCGATTTGGCTTGTGAGGATGAAGCTTGAGAAGACCAAGGATAGCTGAAGCAGGAAGAGCCCAATAGGCAATTTACGCATGGAGACCTCCGGTAGTGAGACCTCCATCTCAGCGAGTCCATGTGAGACTTGTCAACGTCATCTCAAGGTGAGGATCGGGATTGTTCGATGAGTTTTGGTGCCACTGAAGCGATTGCGAATTCAGATCTTGCTGGACGGATCGAAGCCAGCACTGTGCGTACCTTACATATCCCCGCGAGGTGTAACCCGGCATTGATTTTCGATCTGCGCGGCCGTCGCACTCACCCATTGCTTGAAAGTCGCATCATCTTGGGCACAAAGCTCAGCCAAAGACGCGCGTGCCAAACGGAGCGATTCTTCATTACGCATATCCTCGAAGATATTGTAGGCCGCCACCTGCCCGCCCAGGATGCGAGTCGCCTCCGCTTGCATGCGCCCCGAGGCTTGCCAAACACGGCTGAATTGCGTGGCGTAGCCCTTGCGATTTCCGGGATCACAATACAGCGCGAACACCGATAGCCGCGCCATCAAGCGATAGTATCGATGCACTGTGAGGCCGCGCGCTGAGCTGGCACTCGCTGCCGATGCGAGTGTCGCATCCACACCCGCGAAGTAAGAGGCCTCGGCTTGCGATGGTAGACCCAGCCCAAGGAGCAGAGCGCCGATCGCCGCGAGCGACCCCGCTGGAATTCGAACTGCATGTTTCGGCAGGAAATATCGTGATGCGCGCATCGTTTCCTTTCGAATTCCGAGTGCCGGCATTCTTGCCGACTCAAGCGAATTCATCTCTAAAGCGATTCAACAAACGACCGAAACGAGCGCGGGATTCAAAGTTTCTCACGGCGCGGACGGGCTCGCAAGTTTCATGGCTTGGCATGCAGATCCGCGCGGTGGGCCTCGTGCTTTTTTCACTCCAATTTACAAAGTCGCGGAACCTCAGATGACCCCTCCCCTTCACAGATTCAAGGATCCAGTTTTGCGTGAACGGGCCACGCGCGACTTGAGTCGCTCGGGCCTTCGCGAGACTCTTCAGGATATGCGTTTACATCTTGTGCTCGGTGATCAGTTGTTTGATCCGCGCTGGCTACTGCAGGAGCTTGATCCAGCGCGCGATCTTGTCTTTATGTCCGAGTCGCGAGCGCTGGCCACTCACTTTCGATATCACAAATTGAAGATCGTCTTGTTCTTCTCGGCAATGCGCGAATACCGCGATGAGCTTCGCGCACAAGGCCTTCGGGTGCATTACGAAGAGCTCGAGGCCGAGGGCGGGCCGAGCTTTTGGCAACGCCTCGAGGCTGCGATCCAAAAACATAAGCCCACCGAACTTGTGCACATCGAAATCGAAGACAAATTCTTTGAGAATGAACTGCTCGAGTTCGCCTCGCGACTCCAGCTCCCCCGCCACGAGCGCGCGAGCCCCGGCTTTCTCACCACGCGCGAGGAGCTGGCGAGCGACTCGCGTTTGATCGGCAAGGCGCCGCGCATGAAGAACTTCTACGAAGCCCAACGTAAGCGCCTGCGCATCTTAGTCGATGATCGCGACCAACCCACTGGCGGCCGCTGGAGCTTCGATGAGGACAACCGCAAAAAACTTCCCGCGAGCGTTGAACCTCCGCCCCCGCGCTTTCCCTCACCCACGCCCATCGTGCGCGACGTCCAAGCCTTGGTCGCGCGAGAGTTCGCGTCCCATCCCGGCGCCGTCGAGAATTTCTGGCTTCCAGTTCGTCGTGCCGACGCCCGCGCCTGGCTTGCGCAATTTTTGGAAGAGCGCTTTGCGATGTTTGGTCCCTATGAAGATGCGGTATCGACCCAGCATGACTTTGTGTTTCACTCCGCCATTTCGCCGCTCATGAATCTGGGCCTACTGACCCCGGATGAAGTGATCCGCGAAGCCCTGGAGCACGCCGAGGCCCGCCCCGACTTCCCAATCGCTTCTCTGGAAGGTTTTGTTCGCCAGATCATTGGCTGGCGCGAATTCGTACGCGGCATCTATCGCCATCACTCCGAGACCCAAGACCGATCGAATTTCTGGAAACATCGCGGACGCGTCGGGGCCGTGTGGTACGAGGCGAGCACGGGCTTGCCGCCGGTGGACCTCGCGATCCGCCGAGCCCAGCATTGGGGATGGACACATCACATTGAGCGCCTCATGTATCTCTCCAACACTTTCCTGCTGTCGGAGCGGGATCCGCGCGAGGTGCATCGCTGGTTCATGGAGATGTACGTCGACTCTGCCGACTGGGTCATGGGTCCGAACGTTTACGGGATGGGACTGATGAGCGATGGCGGATTATTTGCGACCAAGCCCTACATTTGTGGATCGAACTACTGGCTCAAGATGAGCGACTTCAAACGTGGCGAGTGGTGCGACGTGATCGATGGCTTGTATTGGCGCTTCATCCGCCAACACCGCGAGTTCTTTGCGCGCAATCCCCGCATGTCGGTGATGCTCAGTGCCGCTGACAAAATGGATCGCGGCAAGCGCGAACGCCTGGATGGGGCCGCCGCGGAGTTTTTGGCCTTCCTGGATCGCTAAAGACGCCTAGGAAATTCGCCTCATTTCGCTTCATTTTTGAAATTATCTGCGCATCGCCTTCTGGGGCCCGGGCTGGCAATTTCAGTTTCATCCGAGGCGACCTAAAATTGGTCCAAGCCCCGGGGAACTCGAAATTCAACCCACAGAGGAGGCTCTATGCGAATCCGTTTTCTTGGAACAAAAAATGTGGCCCGTCCTGTCGCCGGAGCGGCCTTGCTCGCCGCTGAACTCTCCACCGCTTCGATGGCCTGGGCCGGTGGAGCCGTCGGTGGCCCGACCACTTACCCGGTCGTCTGCCGAGGCCCCGAAGGTCGCGCGATCGCGAACCTCAACGCACCCTTGAAGCCTGGACAGAGCATGATCTCGGCGGACGCTCTGGCTGGCGCGGTCTTGCATCTCACAGATCGCGCAGAGATTCGCGCGCTCGAGGCCAAAGGCCTCGTCGTCAACACCGGACACTCGAATGCGGCTCTAGATGAGCAAGTGGGTATGCCGGCTGAATTCCGCACCGAGCACGTGAGTTTCCTCACCGAGTCGGCGCGTGTTCGCCACATCGGCGGCGGCAACACCGAGTACCAAGCCGGCGCGACACTCGCGGTGGAGTCCCATCGCCGAAGTCCAGTGGTGCTTGGTATGAACGAGGCCAGCCGCAGTCTGCTGCCGCTCTTGCAGATCGACGTTCGCACGGCGAGCCTGCGCGATCAGAGCGTGGCGCTGCAACTGGTTGTCAGCGACTACCGCCCGGAAATCCGCCGCTGCACACGCACGCGTCTTGAGCCGAACCCGTGGGCTTCGCTCTCGCCGACCGTGCCGCCGATGATCGAGGTCTGCGCGGATGATCGCCTCGAGACGCCGGAGACGATCACGCCCTTGCACACGACGGAGATGCGCTTCACAGCTTGCGAGAATTTTCAGTTTTGATTTGTGGTAGTTCTCATCTCGAGCCCGACGGAGATCTCTGCACCAGCCCTGGTTTCGCCATGAGCGAGATCAGGGCTGTCGACTTTTTGGACGATCCGGTAGCTTCTTCTTGGCTTGGGTGCGTAAGTCGCCGAGCTTAGTTTTTCACCCTATAATCGTCGCCGATGCGCGCCTTTGGATATCGTTCTCGACTATTTCGCCTTTCATTGCATCACAGTCCCCTGCTGGGGACTGCGCTGGTCTGCGCGCAAATTTTGATGGCAGGCTGTTCGTTTCGCGAAAACCCTGGTGCGGAAAAAGCCGCTGACCCGGCCCCTGTGCGCGAGGCCGTCAATAAGCACACGATCTCGAAACGCGATTTCCGCATCGAGTTCCTGCCGCAAGAGCGACCCAATGATTATTTGATTCGCCTGCATTGGCCCGCTGGCAAGGACGTGGCGCTCAACATCACACGCGTGCGACCTCTGGATAATTCGGGACGCGCCGTTGGTCATGCGGAGTCGGAAGTCATCAACGGAAACTTAAGCTCTCACATCGCGGGACACTGTCGAAGTTCTCGAGCTTTCGCAGTTTATGTAACGGTAGTTTCGCCATTAAGCGGTTTGGACATTACTCATGAATTACTTGGTTACTGCCCCAACGATGTCCAAGTAGTGAGACATGAAGAGATATCTGATGTCCTTCGAGAAATAAACTACCACCCCCAGGCGCCAAAGGGCCGTCTCTTCCTTCTTAACGGTGCGCGACTCACGTCGACTGAAGACTCTCAGCTCGACATCTCCCAGTTGATCGTTGAGGGGACGGCGAGCATTGAACTGAAACCCGATGCGCAAATCACCCAACGCCTACCCGAGCAATGGAAGGCCCCCAAGCTCCGCCTCAAAGCCCAATCTGCCCGCGGCGGGCACCTCAAATTGATCCTCGAAGGACGAAATGGTGACGACGGTGTGCAACCGCCGCAGCGATCCGCGAATCCGCAACTCAACGGCGCAGCCGGCGAAGCGGCCCAGGTGCGCGTGGACTGCAGACCCAGGCGAGCGGCGCGCTTGGGCGCCGACACGGTCGGCGAAACTTGTCATACAATCTGTACCAAGCCGCCGACGAACGGCGCGCCGGGACAGCCTGGACAGCGACGCGGCGAAGATGGTCGAGCAGGACTCCCTGGCATCGGCACCAGCGAAGTCGAACTCGACATCGCAGAGCTCGGCGAGTTGCAGCTGAGCCTTGAGCTTAAACCCGGTCAAGGTGGGCAGGGATCGCGCGGTGGTCTCGGCGAGCCGGGTGGACAAGGCGGCGCAGCCGGCGCCAACACCGATAACGCGTGCACGGCCGCATCCTCTGGACCCCATGGCGAAGCTGCGCCCGCAGGCGCACGCGGTGCTGACGGCGCACACGGGAGCTGCGGTCGCATTCGCTTGCCGCGCGCACTACAGTCTCGCACCAGCCTCAAGGATCTTCAGCTGGAGTGTTCGCGCGACCCTCGTCTCGTTGAGTGGCTCTGAGGTCACTCACTTTTTAGGGGCCCTAAGACATTGCTCACTGGACAAGTTCTGTATGAACATCAGCGAACGCGAGCTTGAAAACACAAGACAATTTCGCGTTGATCGGAACTCAACTGCGGCCGTCGCTGTTCCTGAATTGGCGCTCATTGCTCCTAAAGTGCTCAATTCCGCTGGCACGTTACTGGCAAAGTCGGCGAGCTGATCCACTTGATCCTAAACCAACACCCTCGGAGTCCGTGCGAACTAGAACGGTGTGCAAAAAAAGAGAGGCTCAAATGTCTTCGCAAAGATCTAATACGTCGACACTTTCAAACATGAAGGCGAAGACGCCGTACCTTTTCGGCACATCTTTGATCGCACTCGCCACGACCATCACCACGTTCAGTGCGTGGGCGCAGACGCAGACGCCAACGCAATGTTTTAATTTTTCAGACGGTTCGCAGCGAATGATTATGGGTTACAAAGGGGATGATCCGAGCTGCCCGAAAGATGTGGTGATTCCGAATTCTGTTCAAGAAATTCGCTACCATGCATTCTCATCTAGCCGTCTCACAAGTGTAGTGATCCCAAACTCGGTCACACGGATTGGATATTCGGCATTCGCATACAACCAACTCACCAGTGTGGAGATCCCAAACTCGTTGGAAGAACTTGACCAAGGTATATTCGCATACAACAAACTCGCCAGTGTGGAGATCCCAAACTCGGTCAAACGGATTGGATTCGGGGCATTCGCAGGCAATCGACTCTCAAGAGTAGTGATCCCGAACTCGGTCACACGGGTCTCAGCTGGAGCATTCGAACAGAATAAACTCACAAGTGTAGTGATCCCAAACTCGGTTCTGTATATCATGCGCAACGCATTCGCTTTTAACCAGCTCACAAGCGTGATGATCCCGAACTCGGTCCAAATACTTGACGACGGTGCATTTGCAAAAAATCAACTCACCAGTGTGGTGATCCCAAACTCGGTGAATTATATCGGGCATTTTGCATTCGCTTACAACCAGCTGACGAGTGTGGTGATCCCGACATCAGTTAGAAGTATCGGCAAAGCGGCATTTGCTTGCAATCCCCAACTGGCAAGCATCAACATGCCACCCTTAACATCGGACCGAATTGCCCAAGATGCTTTCGACGTCAATCGATGTCCATGAATTCTCAGCCTGATTGACGAGTGAGGTTTCGACTTAGGCATACTTAAAAAACTGCGATATGGAAGAAACACTGAGCTGAGGCTTTAAAAAAGGAGACTGGAATCGCCAAGGTGATTCCAGCAAATCGATGACCAAGATCATGAGACCACGTATCACCTCGTCTTCATTTTAACACTGCGCTTGCTGATCCCGCTCAAAAAATTTCGACCTCCTCAGCAGGCTCTCACTCATCTTCACTCCGTTATCCATCTCCGAGTTCGACCAAAACGATCGTCGCAGGCAGACCCACCCGCGATCGTGTTTTAGGATCTGATCTCAAATCGATCCTCTTTTCGAGTAATCTATTCCTTCTGACAGAATCCTGTTAGGCCCAAACAGAGCGGGAGCCATCCAGATTCGACAATTCTTCTGTCCCCCATAGCTCCCGGAGTGATTCATCTCATAGTTTGCGACTGTGCGGGAGGTCGTACCATGCACTTAGGTCGCTTTGCGTTTGCTCGCTCTGTATTCCAATTCCAATTCCAATTCCAATGGCCCCGGGGGCGTCAATGGCAAGGGCCCCAATGGCCGAGGCCCATGGCCCCATCACTCGTCCCCTCAATGGTCCCACGCCTCGCGCGCCCGCTGAACGCGATGGCGGTGATCGCACTATGGCTCGCGCTCACCGTTTTGGCGGTGTGGCTTCCAGCGCACGCGCAAGACCCCGCAGCGCCCACGCGCTACGATGAGATGAATGCTCTGATCACCCGCTACAACGCACGCTTTGCGATCCCGGAATCTCGCCGCGAGCCACTGCGCCGCCAGTTTATCGCTCTTCAAAATCAAACTCTCGCGCGCTGGACAAGCCTAGGGGCTTTGCATCCGCTTCTCGAAGTGCGCAATGATCTGCGCGCCTCGCTCATCTACACGATCAGCGCTTTGCAAGACGAGCAAGGGCGCCTCATGGGTTTGGTCTACGCTCAATCGGAGTACGAAGACAGCGTCGATGAATCGAGCTTGCGGCTTTTTCATCGCGCGCACTTAGAAAGTGGCGTGAGCTTTGCGGGCTTGAAGCAACTCGATGCGCTTCGCTTGCAGATCCCGAGTGGCGGGGTGGAAGCAAATGCCCGCGCCTTTTCGCTTCGCTTGGCCTACGCCCTGGATCTCAAAAAACAAAGCTTCGCTTCCGTCGATCTATGGCTTGAGGCCTCGGGACCCTTGAGTTCTGCAGCCACGGGCCTCGCGGCCCCCAGTGCGTGGCGCCTTCGCGATCCCGCCACACAGCGCCTGCTCACGCACGTGCAGATCGAATTCTGGTACTCACTTTTATCTTTCAATGGCGGCGTGAAGCGCCTGCACTTGAACTCAAGGCCGTGAAGACCTGCGATCTCTACGAACGTCAGGATGAGCTCAAGAGGCGAAGATGCCGTGATCTGAGAATTCACAAAAACTCGCACGACTTTTCATGTCACCTCTGCTCTGGCAAACTCTCAGCACTTGGCCCCTTTCAGGAAAGGCCTCACCAGCATGAGAAATACGCCGAGCAAAGTCTGCGAAAGTTGCGGCCGATCTTTCGAGTATCGGAAAAAGTGGGCGCGCAACTGGGACTCGGTCAAGTATTGTAGCGATACCTGCCGCTCCCAAAAATCGAAGTTCGACTTTCGCGACGCTATTCTGCATCGTCTTGCCATGATCTCGGCGTCGAGCAGCATTTGTCCGAGCGATATTCTCCCACCCGAGCACAAGTCGAATCCGCAGATGATGGAACACGTTCGGCGAAGCGCCCGCCTTCTCGCCCACGCCGGGCGTATCGAAATCACCCAGCGAGATCGCGCTGTGGATCCCGATCACTTCCGTGGCCCGATTCGTCTGCGACTCAAGCGGAGTTGAAATCGGATCGAGGCACTTTCGAGGTAAATCCTCATCATGAGACCCCTTGGCTTGGCCTCTCTCTTCCTCAAGATTGCGGGTCGCGCTCTCGCGGAGTCGGATACGCCGATTCCAGCCGGTAACTGGAGGACGACCCGATCGCGGCCTGAGCACGCGATTCTCCTGACCACGCGAAGGTGATTTGTCTCAAATTGAGACGGGGTCTTTCATCTCAAAGTGAAACAAGCCTAAGATTATAGGATGATGACACCCTCCCCTCGGTTGCATTCGCTGGTTCACGCCGTTCACTTCGGCTTAGTCCTTCCTTGTTTCACGGTGGGATTAGCTGCCGTCCTCGGCCCAACTGCATCAGCTCAAGCCGTACGTCCTACGCCAATGGCGACGCCCTCAGTGCGTGCGACGCCCGGTGTGTTGGCCACACCCAGCTCGACGCCTTCAGTGCGTGCGACGCCCAGCTCGACACCTTCAGTACGCGCCACACCCGGCGTACTAACTCCAAACACACCAAGCGCGACACCTGGTGCACGGCCCGGGGCCACGCCTGCCGCTCAACCGGCATCCACGCCGCGTTCGATGCTGTCCGTGAACGCGACACCGGGTGTTTTGGCAACACCTTCCGCAAACCCAACGCCCTCGCTCCGCGCGACTCCCAGCTCGACACCTGCCGTGAACGCCACGCCCAGCACCCAGCCAGTCAATACGCCGAGGCCGCTCCTCAACGCACAACCCTCAAGCACGCCGCGCCCCACAGATCGCACCGACACCCAGGCGCAGAATCAAGCTTGCGCGCCTCTCGATCTTCGCGATGAGCGCTGCTCCAGCGGCGCCTCACGCATTCCTTCGCCGCGCGATCAGCTGCGCACGAACTTCTGCTTCGCCAACACACTCGCCGATGTGTACTCCTACAATGATTGTGCGCCTTATTCTGCTTTGCACTTGGGCCTGAGCTCGCACTTGCAACACCGACGCGAGCAACAACAAAACCCGAACGCTGAGCCGCCAAAGTCCGACTCGCTCAATCTCGGCGCGTCCGTGGAAAGCACCAACGAGCTCATTCGCCGCGCTGGAGGCCTGTGCCTGGAATCGCAGTTCTCTTCACGCCGCCGCGAGCTCATGCACCCCGCTCAGGTCGAGCGCTTCCTGCAAAGCTTCGCCACACCCGAGGGCCAAGCGCGCCTGTCGCGCGACTGCTCGCCTCGCCAACCCGGCGGCCTCGAGATCGCCACCACTCGCCGAAGTGCCGCAAGCCCGGCCGAGCTCACCGCTGCCATCCACCGCGCTCTCAACTCGCGCCAACCCGCAATGATCAACTTCGCCTCAGGAGTTCTCTCTGGCCCGAGCGAGCCGCCCAAGCCCGGCCACACGCCCGAGGCCCCCGGCCAACCCGATCACTACTCCAACATCATCGGCCGCCGCGAGATCAACGGCCGCTGCCACTTCCTCGTGCGTGACTCCAACCCCATCGGCAACTCGCGCTGGCCCCGCGACGGCCACGCTCTATTGATCCCCGCCGACGCCCTCGTCCCCAGCATCAACGAGGTCGCCGTCCCCCGACCCACATCACCACTGGCGCCTTTGCCCCAGACCGCACCCGCACGTGCCGCGACGACGTCACCCAGCTCGCCTGCGCAACCCGCGCCGCCGCGCACGTCGCGGTGATGTTGTTGGCGCAAACCCATTGAAGCGACATGGCTGGCGCGGTGCGACCCGCGCCAGCGCGGATCTCAAAAAGAATTCGCTCCACCCAGCATTGAGCTTCGATACTCCGAAAGCTCTAATCGATGAACTTTGATTTCATTTTTTTGAGAAGGTTTTCAGGCGAAGGCCAATACTTCTCGTCTTGAGGAAGACGGATTTGCTTTCCCTGATACTCTTTAATACGTGCCACCGGATACACCATGGAATCCAGCAAAGAGCTGATTCTCACTCGGTAATCATCGTCAATCGCGATGAGGCCTCGGTCGAATGCACGATGAAGAGTGGGTTCCAATACAACTCCGTTCGCCGCTGAATCATCCTGGCTTTCGGCAAACGGGACAATATGGCAGGCATCGACAAGTTGCGCCTCGGGAGACTTGAACCCCAGGCCAGAAATACAGCAGGTGTAATTGTAGACTTTCGGAAGCTCTCGCTTAAAGACATCGCTTCGAAGAAACACCTGCTCGTCCTCAGGCAAAATTTTATACTGGATGGCCGCCTCTGAAACGAGAAGCCGATCAAGCCGCTCACTCATACCGGTTCGCTGATTACGACTGCCCTTAAAGTAAGTTTCGACAAGTACCCCTCGAAGAAGCATTGCCGCGTCCCTTTGTCTCAGGAGATCCGTGAGATCTTCGCTGAGTTTCGCACCCTCGGTGAAGGACTGAAGTTTGCGAATCGTATCCAACGCCCCCGTACCCGCCTGGGCGTCGGGCCTCGCCACCAAATGCCAAAATGTCGGTTTGTCGTTCTTCAGGTAAAAGAAAGGCAAAGCAATCTGGGGATTGTGAGGCGTAGTCACGTATTTTCGCCAGTTTTCGATGAAAAGAGCAAAGATCTGACCGTCAAGCGGAATCAGGCCATCAAAGCGCTCGACAGATAACGCGTAGTCAATAACAGACATCAGGAGAATCGGCTTATGCGGCGCTGGACCCTCAAGATGACCTCCTGGCGCTCTTCTCAACTTCATAAATGCCGCGATATA
Source organism: Pseudobdellovibrionaceae bacterium (assembly GCA_947462815.1). Classification (GTDB taxonomy): domain Bacteria; phylum Bdellovibrionota; class Bdellovibrionia; order Bdellovibrionales; family JAMPXM01; genus UBA2339. The sequence goes on along the minus strand of CANHQR010000020.1, from coordinate 18,811 downwards.
CTTTTGTAACGCTCGATTTTGTTCAGGTGTGAGCATAATGAGTATTGAATACTTTCACGTGCCGATCAGCAAACGGAAATGTCAAACGAGCATCTTCCATCAGAAATTCCCACGACTAGCTAACTAACCCAAGGAAATCTCTCCTACGCTTGTACGGGCCCTAACGGAGGAGGACCGCTAAACGGATGCACCATCGGTAAAGTTTGATAAATAGCGAGGTGCCGATTCCTGAAAGTGGCTAAACACACTCGCCACATCAACATAAGTTAAGTTAGCTGAGTCGGCAGTGACCGGATCCCCATGATTTAGAGAGTCACGAACTTAGCAGTTCCGCGTGTTGATACTGGTTTTGATGCTCACGTTCAAACTCTTTTGGTGTCTTTCCCTTCAAAGACCGATGTGGTCGGAAGTCGTTATAGATCTCTCGCCATTCCTCGATGACTTCTCGGGCGTGTTCGATTGAGAAAAACAGATTCTCGTTCAAACACTGCTCCCGAAACTTTCCATTGAACGATTCTACGAAGGCGTTCTGCTGCGGCTTTCCGGGCTGAATGAAGTCGATCTTGATTCGATCGTGCGCCCACGCTTGAAACGCTCTCGACCAGAACTCAGGTCCATTATCGCAGCGTACGACGAGTGGAGTATGATCGAGATTGTCGAAGAACTCCGCAAGATGTTTGCCGGTGATTGAATCGCTGACGATCTGTCCGACACAAACACGCGAGAAATCATCAACGACGTTAAGAACTTTCACTTTGCGTCCGTTCTCAAGACGGTCATGGATGAAGTCCATCGACCAAACTTGATTCGGAGCACTCGGCTTTGCGATTGGAGCTCGCATGATTGAAACCTTCTTTCTCCTGGGACGATGATGGATCTGAAGTCGCTGCTCACGATAGACGCGAAGCGAGCGCTTGCGGTTGATGACGAGACCTTCACGCTTACACACATCGTGAATTGAGATCAGCCCCCATCGTTCGTGACGATCGGCGAGCTCTTTCATCCGAGCGATCAGGGCATCGTCATGCTTCGGTTGCGTTTTGTACGTGAACGTTGAGCGATTGAGACCCAAAACACGGCAGGCTCGAGTCTTAGAGATTTTCCGCTCCTCGACCATCGCGCGAGCTGCCGACTTCTTGGCGTTGGGCCCTACCACTTTCGGCTATTCACATCCCGCAGGATTTCGTTATCGAGCATGAGGTTCGCGACGAGTTTTTTAAGTCGACCATTCTCCTGCTCAAGGTCTTTCAACCGGCGCACGTCGGCTACATCCATGCCGCCGAATTTTTGTTTCCACGCATAAAGCGTCGGACTTGAAATCCCGATCTCTCGGCACAAGTCCTTGGCTTTTTCGCCGCGCTCAAGCCGCTGCAGGACTGCCACGATCTGTTCGTGGGAAAATCTCTTCTTCATGCTCTCTCCTTACCCCGATCGGGGCCGTTATGACACGGAGTGAGCTAAGTTGGGAATCGTCTAAATTTCGGGGAGCCGGTCAATAGAAGCTCTGCTGTAACTAATTCGAGCACCTCATCGGAAAATTACTGAGGCTATATTAGATACCGCGAATCTGACTGGGTTGCTCGTCTCCGCCAAAAGACGAAAAATAGCCGTCTGTATTTCGCGCGAACAGACTCTTAACAAACATGGCCTAAGTCCAAGGCATCTCGCAATTCGAGGCCCCTAATTCAATAGGAGAGAACTGTACACGGAGAAGCCCGATGAATGAATGACCGATGTCACCAACGGCTCTGAGCCGAAGCCTGCGACCGCTCTTGGACATGTAACGATAGATCAGATAAATATCTCTCTTCAGGTGGGAGCATCACTCAACAACGTGTTGGTTGGTGGTACTCGGGTTGCCAAAGAAAAATTGGGAACTCGTCCACTCGCTTTTCTGGTTGTCGATTGTTCGGGTGGGTTGAATAACCCGCCTCCAAATGAAACGCATGGCGATCGAGCAAATCACACCTAAGTCCAAACGCTGTGCGAGATGGGGATCACGCTAACGCAAGGACCCCACCTGTCCCCCGCAAATGCGAAACTGATTCTCGATGAGCAACACTTTGGCCCGCAAAGAGTCCAAAAAACTAATGACTGTGCTTTCTGTCCTTTTCTCGCTGAAAGCCAGTCTCTCTTCGTCGAGCGTCCGGGGAGTTCTCCTTTCGCCCTTCGAACTCTCCGAGCAAGACCGCGTGTCTCAAAATGTAACGATCAAGAATGTGACTCCATCAAATCGAGGCGCTAACCCTCGCCCTCAAGGATCGCACGTAGGATTCGCATCCAAAAGTGAAACGACAAATTCTGCCGATGCGTTTAGACCTTGTCCCTCGTCGGACCACAACTCAGCATGTGAAAGCGCCCTTGAATCGAGGGCTTCAAGACCGGTCCAATTGCCCAGAGATATGTCCTACAACTCAGCGCTCCTTGCAGAAGCGGCGGATGCCTGTGCCGATCAGTTTGAGGACGAAGCGGTCATACTCGATTGTGTCGAGCAAATTCTCGGTGTCGCGGGAGATGAGCATGAATGACCGCCAAAAAAATCAGTCGATCTGGACGCGGGACTTGCCCACTTGGACGCTCTTCATTCCAACCGCCCTCATCGTAATGAATAAACATGAAATGCGCTCCCCACCGACTCGTAAACCAAAACCACAGCCATTTGCCGAAGCAGTTCTTCCGGAGAGTCGCGAGAACACGTCGATGGCATCAACAAGTTCGCTCTCCAGCCCAACCAACGACACAGCTTGGATCGAAGAGGCCGTGCGTGAGGCAGACGAGAAAGCGACCGTCGCTTCCGATGTGCCCAACAACAACGACGCCGTCTTGGAACCCAAGATTGAAGTCCCCGACAGCATTCAACAAATCTTCATGGCTCATTGCCAAAAGTCGAGCGAGGCCTCACCCCACATCTGCATTCAAAGAAACGAGCGCAACTATCGGGTGTTTGTAAGGATCCGCGATCTTCCTGGTGCGGATCAGGCGCTGAGCGGCTGTGCCACAGGCTCAACGGACATATTCCCCGATGCTGAATGTGTAGACGTAGCCATTCAGAAATCAAAATTCGAGTGACCTCGATCGTCGTCCACGGCAAATCTTTTCCCGATCCAATTTAGACGTAAGATGTATCATCGCGTCTTTATTTCAGGAGCTTCGGTCCGGAAGATCGCTTCACAGGCTTGGCGGAATTCGGGCGAGCGGGTCAATTCTAAAATTTTACCAGTTTGTTCAATAGGCTTAAACTCGGTTCCCATCTTCCGCGCAATCACGATTGAAACGACCAGAGCTGGCAAAAATCCTAAAAGAACTGGACCGGGAATCAAGGCGCTCACGAGAAGCCCCGCGCCTGATACAATTGCTCCGCGCGCGATCGCTTCCTTGCACACTAATCGATTGTAGCCGATCGCAAGCGCAATCATCGCGATCGCAAGTGCGATTGGACTCATGGTGATGGTACTTGTACAGAGTATTGATCCTACACATTGCGAGAACCGAGCTTTATCTTCACTTTTCCAAGAAAAAGCGATGGCGACTGCGGTGAGGCTCGCGCCCAATACAGCGTCCATCGCCTCTTGCCCGTTGATTGTGACAAAATCGCGCGCTTGGGCCTCATCGACGCCCATCTTTTGCAGAAAAAGGTAAATCTCATCCGAAAGCTTTCCTAGCACCGGCATACCAGCCGGTGAAGAGAGATCTGTGAGATAGGCCTTCGCCCACTCGGTGAAGGTCTCAAGATCCGTCCAACCTTGTTGGGTGCCGACCTCTCGCGCTCTGTCCAAACTTGAAAATAGATCGTGTCCACCATCGAGCACGCGATGATTACTCGGCGTCATGGCTTTTGAGATCCCCTGCGCAAGGAAGTCAGCATCCATCGATTTGGACACTTCCGACGAGAACTCATTGAGCGACCTAAACCAATCCGTCGCCGCCAGTTGCGCTGACAATTCGCTCGCCACAAGCCCTGCTGTGCCCCATTTCGCTGCGGCACTTTCTCTAAGCTTAATGAAGCCGTCCTTGAATCTCCTCATGACAACTCCCCCGGTTTGCGTCTTAAAGTTTAGCTCGATGGAGGCGCACTTTCCAGAGTTAGCGCTCATCCCAGTATGAGCCGCCGCCTAACCGACTCCCTTTCACCGCATGAAAATCCCGCGAGAGAGAAATCACGATGTCCTATTTTATCGCGATCCCCGATGTTCAAGGTGAGATCTCGCAACTTGAGAGTCTGATCGCACGTATCGAAGAGCGCTATGAACTGGGGCCAACACTTCCCGCGAATGAAACTCACAAAGCCCACAAGCCCCACGCTCAGCTCATCTTCCTTGGTGATCTGATCGATCGCGGCGAAGACTCAGACGCGACACTCGATTATGTACGGGCGCTCAAGCGGCGTTGGCCGCACACGCAGTTGATCTGGGGCAATCATGAGCTGCAGACGCTCGCACTCGGGCGCGGGAGTGATGAGCGTGGCCTCACGACGCCACTCCGGCCAGGGGTACTTGAGTTTTTGCGCGATGAGTTCGTGCCATGGGTAGAGACTCCGAGCCTCCTGTTTTGTCACGGCTCACCCTCAGCTTGCGACGTGGAACTGGATCCAGGGGATGAGCGGCTGATCTCGCAGATCGCGTGTAACTATGCAGGTCTCGCTGAGGGTTGGCGGGGAAAGTTCATTGTTCGCGGGCACACGGCCGGCACTCATCCTGTACGAATGGGTCTGACTTACTTTCTTGATTGCAATGCCGCCGATCACGAAGGTGTTCTGATCGCTGCGGTTTTTCGGGGGCTAACAAGTGCTGAGATCGTGGACGCAAGACTATGGGCCGAACAAGAGCCGCGAGAGAGCTTTTCCTATGAGTTGGGACTTTGGATTGAGTCCCCATGGCCGCTCTGTGAGATTATAGCAAGCCGCTGAGGGCGGCCCATAAAACCCGGTAATTTCAGTGCCTTATACTGCGACCTGGCTCCCTATAGTAATATTATCGAAAATCCGATAATATTATAAAATGGGGCTGAACGAGTACCTTTTCAAATCCAATAGGCACCAAGACCTCCTCCGGATCTTGTTTGTTGAAGATCAAGAGCTCACGGCTTATTCCCTCGCACAATTGACCGAGCTTCCATATGCGACAACCCACTCGGAGCTCGAGAAACTGGCCGCGCAGGGCTTGCTGCAAGCACGCAAAGAAGGGCGCCATGTCCTGTTTAAAAGTGCTGCACCAGAAATCACTCGCCAACTCTTGACTGAACTTCTCGGCGCTTCAAGGCGATCAACCGTCGCGATCACAGACTCGACGGTGAAGGCGAGATTGCAAGATTTTGGCGCCCCCCTTGTCGTTGAAGACACGCCGGCAAAGTCATATCCCGATCTTGAAGAGGTCCTTGTGCGAGGTGCACTCCTCGCAAAAAAGGATCCCTCCATCGCTCGGGCAATTCCCGTCGCAATTCATCAGAATGCCGAACGTCTTGATTCAAGACGCCTACTTGTTTTGGCGAGAAAGCACCAAGCCAAGCAGGAACTCGGGTTTTTCCTCGAGCTCACAAGCGAGCTTTCTGGCGAAAAGAGCTTTGCGAAGCTCGCTCGAGCACTCAAGGATCGACGTCTAAAAGACGATCGGGATTTTTTTGAGAATCAAGGCGCGTCCGAGTATCAGAGGCGTCTTACCGAGCGCAACACACCGACTTTGGCAAAGAAATGGAAGTTCAGGATGAATATGAGTTTTGAGACCTTCCAATCGACCTTCCAACGCTTCTCCAGAAGGGTCGGCTAAAAACATGCGGCGCTACACACCGGTCGAGATTCAGGCATTTCTCATTGCGATCGACCAAAATCTGACTGAGCCAGCTGAAATAATTGTCATCGGCGGAACGGCCGCGGCACTCGTCTACGCGCACAGCGGGGCCACTCAAGACATCGATACACACAATTCGATCTCATCCATTGAAGCCGCTCTTAAATCAGCGAGACTGCAAACGGGCTACAACATACCCGTCAATCCAGCTGCCATCCACGACGCGCCATGGAACTGGGAAGAGCGACTTGTTCATTACAAAAGGGATCTCTTCAAATATCTTTCGGTGAAGGCGCCCGAAGCGATTGATCTGATACTCATGAAAGTCATGCGTGCCGAGGCCCATGATCTTGCTGCAATCAAAGCGATCGTTCAGTCTCAATCGATTCACGCCATGGCGATTCATGATCGATTTAAGTCAGAAATGGATCACGTCATCAAGGATCCAGCAGCACTTAAGCTCAACTACCTGAGTATGATCGATTTGTGCTTTGGGTCAGAGTTAGCGAGTGAGCTAGATCGGGATCTTGATCTCAATAAGTCTAAGTGTTGATTTGCGAGCTGAATCTTTTTTATCAATCGCAATTCAGGCGTGGAAAAAAACTGACTGTGAGCGAAACAACGATCACCGCTCTGAATTACCTTTCAGGCAATCAGAGTCAGGCTGCCCGGCGTCCTAACTCTAGCTCTGCCGAAGAAACAAGTTCGGAGATTCGTTTGATGACTGACCGCAAATCAAACGAGACACCACGATTGTGTGAGATTCGTGTTTTGCAGACGAATCCGAGCGTGGATGTCGTGAGCAAGTAAGATTTTATTGGCTCTGCTCCTTTAATATACTCAAACTCACTCCACAGAAAACTCTTATCCGTCTGGGCGAGCTCCTCGGATCGCCTCACTCTCGCGTTCAAGACCTCTGGGACGTCGTACGCGATTGCCACTTGCTGCAGTGCGGACCGATGACACTCCTGAATTTGTTCGTCTGTTCTGATCTCGCCTGAATGACCAATGTAAATAAACAAATCAACCTTGACGGACTCATGGGTGTAAAACCGAATACTATATCCAAGCCGCGGGTCATCTGAGACGTGCTCATCGCGCCCGCCGAACTTGAGATCTACTTGGGGCGCATTCTGTATCGACTCCATGAGCGCTCGGATCAATTGGTTGTCCTCGTCATAGGTGCTCTGACTCTCGCCCAACGCCTCATTCGGGATAAATTTGACCAGAGCGACTTTGCTTTCTTCAGTCAGCAAATCCCGGCAAGCTTCGCAGATCAGCACTGAAAGACGTTGAATAATAGAACCGAGATCAATTCGATCTGCCGGCCCAAAAATTCGAACTTTGCAATAGGCCCCGGCAAAGGCCGTCGTGAGAATACAAAATTGATTGATGCTACTTTCGCTTGGGTCATCAAACTGACTCACCAAGAAGTCTAAGTCCGTTTTGACGAACTCGCTCGCCAACCTGAGACTCGACCCGTCTGATTTGCGAAGGCCACGCAAACCCGCTTCAGCAAAAGAGATAGCGTGCTCATTGATCACGGTCTGAGAGGTAGGTAGGATCCGGTCTCCCACAGCGAAATTCAGACTGACAAGAGTATGCTCGTCGACAAGAAAGCTGATCTGAACGCCGGCACCCGCAGTGCGGGACTCCAGATTCTCAACCATCACGAAAGCGAAGCCTGACGCTTTCATGTCACGAATCGATTCAATTTTGTGCAACATCACGGAATTCACGGCTTTGACGTAACTCATTCCCCTACCCTCACATCGCGACCCAGTCTCTGCTCTTTGTGATTGTCGCGAAATCTTCGTCTCTCTCTGTAAAGTCGGCTCAGATCGCGGCGTTCACGCCATTTTTGAAATGTGACGGCATTTGCCTACCCCGCTCTCTCAAACGTCTTCAAAACTCTCTGACTCGCATCTTCAAGGAGTCGCGAGAGGCCCGGGAGAAATTTGCGGAGGTCAGTGAATTCGCCTTGTGGCGATTTGATCGTCACTCGGCAGTGGGAGTTAAAAACATTACCGCTGATGAGTTGGACATTCTGCCTCACACCTTCCCATTGCAACTCAAGCTGGGTTACGAAGAATGCCCGGTCGGTCGCAATCCAGTCGTTACTCGGCTGCACATTCAGTTTACGGAAATCAAGTTGTGGGTCCTGACGTGCGAAATTACGCAGACCCTGAAGATGTTCGGCAAGGATTTGGAAGCCCGAGTCAATAGAAGCTGTGGGCGGATGGTAGAGATGGATCTCAATCGGCGTTTGATTCTCAAAGACCATATGAACTCGCACACCCAGTCGCGGATCTTCTGAGATTAACTCGTTGAATGACTTGTACTCGAAACCTTCTATCGGATGAGCCATCAGGCTCCCGATGAGGTTTAGAAGGATCAAATTCTCTTGCTCAAAATCCGGCGCACTGGTTTCCATTTAAACCTTTACAATGGAGCGATCTAAGGACGGTCCATAAGCGAGGACCTTTTCTCTTCGGCTATTGGTCGGGGTACCTTAAGTGAGTCCGGCGGATCAGAGTGAGACGGAGACGACTCGGAAAACCTGCTGTTCCCATGCATGTGTCCGAGCCGCTTCATTCGCAAACCGCTCGACGACCCGGACATCCTCCAGGAGTCAAAAACTTTTGGGTGCGAAAGGACTTCTCCTGCGAGAAGCTGAAACCTCAGACTTCGCCTTGAGAGGAGAGGCGATCGGCGGCTGGGGATCTAGACGCATCTCAAACTAGCTCACTTCGTGTCATAACGGTCGCGATAAGGGCAAGGAGAGAGCATAAAGAAGAGATTTTCCAGAGAAAATATCGTCGGCATTTCGAAGCGTCCTTAACACCGCAAAAATACCAGACACTTGTGCCGGTAGATAGGGACTTGATTTTCTACGCCTAATTCGTAGAAATAAAAATATGGCCACACAGCTCACTCTCATGTGAAAGGGTCCACTTTTCTTAAAAACTATCAGTTGCTCCTATCCTTCCGCGTCATGGCCCACCATGCGGTTGGACGACCCTCTTTGACTGCGATCTGGAGCCGCTTGTGTGACTCAAGTAGCGTTTCAACAACACGACTCAAATCTTCCAATCGCCTGAGCTTAATTCGGCCCCAGAGTTCGCCCCCGCGATCTTTCTGTACGATCGGCGAGACATCCTTTAGATCTTTGCCATCTGTGTAAGTTGTGAAATGAAGACCGCTCTTTGAAAGTCGCACAGAGCAAAAGACCTTGTTTGGTGACCAAAAGACAACTTTAGTCTGATTGGATTTAAACCAAACATTTGGTGCTTTAGCCGATAGAGACTCTGTGAACCTAATGAAGAGTTCTTCGGTTTCCTTAGGCAATCCATCCAACAAATCCGCAGGATACGCATTGATTGAGGTAGGATCAAACTTCTCGCGCGGAATCATACGATCATCTTCGCCTTCCTCATCAATTTCATCATGCGTCTCTACGTATGCAACTTGTGCGAGCGGAATGTCTCGCCCAACTTGGGCCTTAAGCCTTTCAAATAGCATCTTCGCACGTTCAATCATGAACGATTCAAAGTCGTCTCCGCGAAGTTCGGATGATGGGAGAATATGGCTAGATAAAATCTTTTCCATCTTCTCTTTGCCAACTTCCGTTTCAATCTCAGCAAGATAACGGCTCGGCGCTTTATTGCTAATTCTAATGTTGGTTTTCTTGTCGATCAGTGTTCTGTTCAAAACACAGTTCATCCACTCATCTTCGCCCCGGACCTTCAGGTATCCCTGTGGAAAAACGTGGTGATCATCCACTTTGTTGGCTTGCAAGTAGTCAAAAGTCAGTGGTTCGGCCTTGTGAAAGTCTAGTACGCCATTCGAACAAACCAAAGCAATAGTGCCACGGTAAAGAGCTCGTTGTTTCGGAGTGATGTCTGTGAACATCTCAGGGTTGAAGTAAAGTGTTCTCACTCCAAAGGGGAGCCGATCTTCCCCTGCAATCCATCTCACCAGGTCTTTGAAGTCAGCAACTGCTCTGCTTGCAGGGGCCTTTTCATAGGCTTGACTGAAAACAGAGGCCCAAAACCATGTTTTGAATTTATCTCTTCGAGATGCTTCGGCCGGGCCTTTGATGTCAGACGTCTTTGCCCATGCCGCAGCAAGCGGAATCAACATTGTGTTGTAGGGCAAAATTGAGGGCGATAGAACCCCAGCATTTCGGCGCAGAAACGTGATAACTTCAGCGAGACTTGAAGTGGCTTTCTCCCAATGAGACATGATTGTATTCGGTCGAATATCAAGTATCTCTTTACGCTTTAGGGTCCTGCCCTCCAACAGCGAAACTGTTTGAAGTACATAATAGGGATCAATATTAAACTCTTCAAAAACAGGATACTTCTCTTGTGCCTCATCCCAGAGCTGGCGGAGAGAAACTTTATTCATAAAAGAACGCGCCATGAGGAGTTCAAACACTGTGAGCTTCACACCACGTCGGTTGAGGGTCTCAAACATTTTGCAGACAGCATCTATTGGCGTCTCCGAGGAAAGAGTTACAACAGGAAACTGATACTCAAGAATCGGCGCGATCCAATCTTTGTTCACTTGCCTTAAAGTTGCTCTAAGTTCTTTCGCTTCATCACCTTTCTCTACGCGATGATCCATGATTTCGTCGATCCAGCTATCGAACCCATCTGTCATGACTACACTGAGCGGACAAAACAACCTTTCTGCTTGTGTCTGAATGTCCATGAGGTCCATTCGCTCGGCTCGTTTTCGTGATTCGTGCCATACTGCTGCTTCGATGTCCTCAGTCTCGCTCAGTTCACGAATATCGAGATAAAAAACGTGTTCTCCCTTTCCGAAGAACGCTTGAAAGAGCGAGGTCAGTCTCTGCTGACCATCCAACACGAGGTAACTCGTGGACATTGCAGATTTTAGCTTGGGTGCGCCCTCAAATTCTCTGACTTGAAATCCTTCGCCGGAGTGCTTGAGGAAAAGTAGGCTACCCGCCGGATACGCTCTCATGATTGATTCAATTAATTCTTCAACCGCTCCAGGCTCCCACACAAAGTCTCTCTGAAAATCGGGTAGAGCGAGTTCTCCGTTGTGAATTTGTGTGAGCAAAAGTTTGAGCGGTTTTGGGTGGGTTTCAAAGATGTTCACTTAGTCTCCTACATATCTCGTTCAACACGTATTTTTCGATGTTTTCTGGATGTTAGTTCAGTCCAAATTCCAGTTGGACTAGCGACATCTTACATCTTAACCTTTCCGCAAGTCCGATAGGGTGTGTTGCCAATATTTTTTTACCTTCTAAACAAATTTTGATCCCTTGAGGTCATCAGATTTCGCTTTGAGAGGAAAGCCGCTATGAAGGAAGTTATCGAGTGTCCCAATTGCCGACTCATCAATCCTCCGAAGGCACAGGTCTGTGATTGCGGCACGATTCTCAGCTCCGTACGTGGATCTGAAAGTTCGGCTGTGGCTCACCTCTCGGCTCAAAATCGCACCGCCTGGAACAAGCGCGCTGCAGCGGCGACGGCCGTAGCCGTGATGGTCGTCTTATTACTCATTAAGTTTGCTCGTACGATTTTTGAGACCTTCGGAAACTGAGAGCCTCATTGAACCCGCCGCTAAATGAATTCATACTGAGCGCACTCAAGAAATATTGACCAGTTACAGTTCGAGTGCGACTAAAACAACTTCTTTAGAATTCGAAGTGCACCAATTGCTACATCTGGCGCTGATAAAAGGCTCCCGCCGTCTTGCGCAATCCAACCGCAATGTAATTCAAATGAGACAGTCCTGCCTTCTGGCAAAACAAGTTCTTGAACAAGAACCCAAGTTGATGCTTTGTCCGTAAGCGCCTCAAACTTGATTTTGGGACGCAGATAAGTCCCTATGTGTTCACTAGCATCTACATTGAGAGGGACAGAAATGTTCTGCAGTCTGATCTGTGGCCAATTGAGACCCGACAGTCCACACAACTCTCCGAACAATCCAGCACGAGTCGCTGAGTAAATCTGACCTGAGCAAATTGGGTGTACGCCGAGATCCGCCCAAGTCTTCGCTAGTTTTGTAGATATGCCATTTGTTTGATCGATGATTTTCATATCTCTATTGAGCGCCCAAGCGCGCAAATAATGCAGAAAATCACGTGGGTCACCTACGAGGCGCTCAAATGAAGGTTCCCGCTGACAAAATCGATGGAATTCAAGCTCTGGATTTTGATCATGAGCGACGGCCATAGCCAGGCGTCTATTCAACTCAAGCATCTGACCGGCACGCTCTCTATACAACTTGAGATCGGCGCCGTAGTGAAGCAAAATCCGGAGACAATCTAGATCGCCCTTGACGTGATAAAGAGGGAAGTCGACGTATGAAAGCGGTCCATCACATTTTATCCCATGATTCGGATCTACCCCACGCTTAAGAAGCAGAATCATGATGGCATAATGTCTTAATTCGGTAGCTAAACTAAGTGGACTGAAGTCGTCGATGACTGAATTTAGATCCGAGTTTGTGAGATCCAAATTTAAGACACTCTCGATGCTTCCCGAACGAATTGCATCATGCAGAGCCAAGTTTTCAGCAGAGATTTCGGTTTTCCTCGCCGACATAAATTTCTCCTCACTTAAATCAGATAAAATAGGCCTTATGAATTAATCGTTCTCACCAATTGGGTTACTAGGACGATACTCTACTTATTTCCGATTGAACTTATCGGATCCAAATCGAACTTTCTGAAATACATGGGCTTAAGATGAGTCACATTGCGAAGTTGCATATTGGCTCTAAATAGAAAAGAGCGACCAACCGTCGCGACAACTCTAACAAAAAGAGGGGGGTCGAAATGAGTCGAAGAAAACTAGGTGGAATCCCTCACCCGCAGTTCGGATTCACGACATAGTTCTTCGGTTCAATGTCTTGGATCGCGCCTGTTGCAGCTCCGTCGACGATCAACATCGAGACGATTCCAAAATCGAGTAAGACACCGAGCAAGCTTGTCGCATCAAATTTCTTTTGGATCGCGACCGTTCCATCGCCGCAACCTTCTTTGGTCGCTCGGACCGAATGATTGCCTTTCTTCGGAACAGGAAAAGATGCTGAGCCTTGGCCCACGTAAGTGTCGTTATAATAGAGTTTGGCTTTAGGATCTTCAGATCGAACTGTGACTGTGGCTGATGAACCATTGAACATCGTGGCACAAGCTGAGTTTAAGAAGACTGACAAAACACAGACAGAGACTTTAATGAATTTCATGAAGCGACCTTTAATAAAGAGTTGAACATGGGGACGCACTTCCTTTCGCCGGAACCTCAGCATCATTTGAAGGCTTTCCCTGATGAGAGCGAACAATCACCTGATTGGGGTGAGCGCAGCCCTCACCTTCCGCTCGATGCACTCTATGTGTGTGCCATGCACTACTTGCGCTCCTTGGCGGGTTCCACTTTCCCGCCTCCCGCTCCGGATGCATCGGGCTCGCGGCGGCGTGTGGTGGGGCGGATGACGATTTCGTACTGGCCAGTCATCAAGAGCTCGGGGAGCTTCGTGGGCTCGATGCGGATCTCCTGGCCGAAGATCAGATCATCGAGCGTCACGTTGAAGAACTCGGCGACTTGCTTCACCTGTTCGAGTTTGCGCGGCGCTTGGCCCGAGAGCCAATTGTGCAGCGTATTCACCGGTACACCCGTGAGGCGCGAAAGCTCCGGGATCGTGAGTTGGTGTTGTCCTACGAGTTGCCTGAGTCGCTTGGCCAGCTGCATGACTCTCATTGAGCCATCGGTCGCGTGGACGATGAACACCTATACTTCATGAGGCCATGAAATCACTTCTGGCGGGAGCTCCCCGCAAGCCTTCGTCGCCGGTCTTCATCGCTTCTTAAGAGTCGTCTCTAAATTTTCTCGTCGAGGGTCGAGGTCGCGTTCAAAATGGCGGCGCAATCGGCCGACGGCGTTTGGGCTCCTTCGCTTGCGGCACCTCGGTTGCGCTCCATGCATTCGATGCGTTTGCGGGATCCGCCGTGGTCTCGGGCTGGGAAACACCCCAACCGGACGCGAGAAGTTTCAGATCAATCATTTTCACAAGGATGCTGATCGGAATCCCGGCATAGAGGGCCGCCCACGCAAGATCCGTGTGGCCGAGGAGGGACAAAAACACCGCGGCAAAGAGCATGGTGGGCACCGTGAAAAGCCAAGTGACGAGCGTCCAACCCAAAATCAAGAGTGCCCCGCCGATGTAGAGACCGGCCGTGAGGATGTACGGAAGAAGGGCGATCAGAACGCCCAATCCGATTAACTGAAGTAAGATCATCTGCACTCCTAACGTGTGGTGCCTTCGCCTGCCGCGACGCGATTAGCCTTTCACGCGCTTGAAGCGATGGCCCGCGGTAATGACTTGGCCGCTCGAAACATCGCGTACGAGATAAACCTTTTGCAGACGCTCAATCAGATCCGGCGTGAGTCTCACGATCACTCGCCCATCACCGACGAAGGTGGCCTCGCCGTAGGTGTTGACGAGGTCCAAGAGCTCATCGTCGATGCCGCGATTCTTTTGGCGGTGAGCGAGGTGACGATTGCGAGTTCGTCGAAATTCGTGACGGGTTTTGTGATGACGAGCACGACGGGTCGCGCGGCGATCGTCTTGAACATCATCGAAATTCTCGACTTGGGGATCGGTGCTAGGGCGTGGGCGCATGGGGAACTCCTCTTTTTTGGCCCGGGGCGAGGCGGTTGGTGCGCTCGTTTCGGATTCAGCGAGCGGCCCTCTTTCACCAATCTACGACCAAGGTCGGACAGCCGAGGTCCGCGACTCGGACATTTTCAACGGAGTTCGGTGTGGTCTTGGCTGGAGATCGCGGGAGTTGGAGCGATTTTGCGTGAGTTAAAAACGCATAGGCGCGTGAGGGGCGTGTCTTGAATTGAGACGGCCGCAGTTCCCTTCTCCCCCACACAAGCCTCACCGCGGAGCTTTTCTCAGCACGATTTCAAATTGCCCGCTCGCAAGGAGCGTGTGCAGATCTTGCGGGGCGACTTTGGACTCGACACCAAAGAGTAGGTACTCCAGGCTCACGCCGAAGTGGTCGGCCACAAGCTTCACTTGCTCGAGTCGACGCGGCGATTGGCCCGCCAGCCAATTGTGAAGCGTGTTGACCGGCACGCCGGTGCGCGCCGCGAGGCGCGGGACCGTGAGCGAGTGGCGACGAGTGAGTTCGCGCAAAGTTTTGGAGAGATTCATCGAGCACCTCCGTGATCAGATCCAAAGTGCCCGATTCCCGGGACAGCCTAGGTC
Source organism: Pseudobdellovibrionaceae bacterium (assembly GCA_947462815.1). Taxonomy (GTDB): domain Bacteria; phylum Bdellovibrionota; class Bdellovibrionia; order Bdellovibrionales; family JAMPXM01; genus UBA2339. Next base: position 3,773 of record CANHQR010000020.1, on the reverse strand, counting down.
CTCGAGTCGATGGGCAAAGGTCCAAGGGACCCGAGCTGTCCCTCCGCCGCACCCCTCGATGAGATTTTTAGCGGTCAAAAAGCCCAAGGCTCTTTTATGTGTCTCAAAGGCTCAGTTAGACTGAAGTGAGACTCTTGAAGCGAGGAGTGAACTTGCACGGCGAACTGAATATCTCCGCGGCTGAACTTGTGCAGATCTGGTGGTGGCTGTACGCGATCGGCTTGATCGCAGTCGTGCTCACCAAGGTGGCCGACGTCTGGAGCACTTGGCTCAAACTGGGAGGTGCGGGCGATGAAACGAATCCTTTTGCCGCGGGCCTCATGCACCGCTGGGGCTTTCGCACGGGGATTATGATCGTGTCGCTGATTTACGTACTGATTTTGGCGGTTTCGACCTGGGCCTTTGCCGCGAGTTTGGAATTCTTTGTCGAGCTGGCGCACTCAGGTTGGATCGGCGCGACGCTCGCGTGGAGTGCACAGTGTCTTGTGTTCGCTTACTTGCTTCTAGTGAGTGTCGTGCAGGCAGCGGTCGCCCATCACAACTGGACCGGTCGCTCCTATGTGATCACACGACGCGTGCTCAGTTTTCACTCGCGCTGGGCCCGCCGCTTTCGCTCAACGATCGCGTAGCCCCGTCGCGCGTCACTCCTAACTTAGTCGCGCTGGTCGGTGCCGCCGCCTTCATCCTCGCCTTTGACCTCGCCTTCGCTGAGACCTGCGGCCGAGCTTTGCGCGGAGGCACGCTCACGGGCGCGCTCTTCGCGGCGAAGCTGGCGCTCGGCTTCCTCGGCTTGCTGGAGATCGCGCTCGCGGCGGAGGCGTCGATCTCGTGCGGCTCGCTCGCGAGCAAAAAAATCTTCGCTCAAGGGTCGCGAACGACCAAAGGGCGTGCAATGCGCGCACTGGATGTAGAGACTGCCATGAAATTGCACGACCCAGGCCTTGATTCCACAAGAGGGACAGTCCTGCATCCTCAGATACGGCGCTCCCCAACGATCTCGATACCACTCGGCACCGTCGTTCGGTCGGGGAACTCGAATCACAAAACCAATGGGCAGTCCCGTGCAGCCATCCCCGTGCACGTTCTTCCAGATAAGATCGCCTGTCGAAATCATCTCCGTGCCGCCGCAGCGCGGGCAAAATTCGCCGATCATCGGCACCGGGAAAGGCGGCATAGACTGATCCGGAAACCTGCAGTAGCGCTCGAACTTACGCTCAAAGCAGCTCTTACAGAGGTTGTGGACTTCTTCGGGATGCGGGTAACTTTGTTCAGGCGGCATATGAATTCCTTCTCTCAAATCGATGATCGGGGTTCGGGTGTGAGCTCAGGCACCGGCATTGAGGCGGGCCACTTCGCAACGCCGGGGCCCTCGGTTCGTCGTTTTGCTTCAAAGATCTCACGCATCTCAAACCAACGCCTGTCGACTTGCTCAGGTCGACGGCCAAAGAGCTTGGCCCTCTGCTCCACCGCCGATTTCCATTCCTCGTACTCTGTGCGGGCGCGAGCGGGTTGATTGAGAAAAGCACTCGTTACCAAGCGCCCAAACAGCGAATCCAGATCCTGGGGACGCCACTTCACCAATTGCTCATACAGCTGATGGGCTTCGCGATAGCGCTCGAGTCGCTCGAGAAGGTGGGCGCGTTTAAAGGTGCATTCTTCATGAGTCTCGCGTGTTTGCTGATACTGAAAGCAGGGCTGCAAAAGCTTAAGCGCTCGCCGATGATCGCCGCGAAGCCTTGCAATCCGCGATCTGTGCATATGCGTGAGTCCGTCACTCGGGTTGATGTGCAGGGCTTGGCGAAGGGCTCGATCGGCCTCATCGAGTCGGCCCAGGTCAATCAGCGCTGTCCCCATATTCGAATACGCCATCCAAAATCGCGGACTGCGACGAATCGCCTTCTTGTAGAGCCGCACGGCCTCTTCATCATTATACTTTTGGCTTTCCTCGATCGCTTTGTTGTAGAGCTCAATCGCAGGCAATGAAAACACCAGCACCGCCTGCTGATAGTCCGGGACGAGATCAGGATCCGTCGACGACTCCGTGCGCGAGTCCTGGACAGGCGGCGTCGCAGGGGCCTCCGCGTTCGCGGCTCGAGGAGTGAAGCCCGCAAGACACAGGGCGAATAACACGCGGGTGAAAGCGCTCGTTGTACGCTTCTCTCCGATTCCTCTTTCGTTCATGCGCTCACTCCTCTTCGCAGGCGGCGACGTCGACGGGCAAATTCCAAGTCATCGATCAAGAGGCGCTTGAGAGCCTCGGGAACCTGCGGACTCTTCAGGAGGTAGGCGTATGATCCAAAAGCTCGTGCGTCCGGTTGCGGAGCTTGCGGATCCGCGACAAGCTCCACGCGCGGATTACGCGCCGCGGGCGCGAGAAAATCTTTGAGGATCAAACCACTTTGCGGCACTCGGGCCAGCCCAATCGCCCGGGGCCCATCGCCTCCATACAAAATCCACTCGGCTCGCTCTTCGCGAGGAGTCAGTGCGTACAGGCGATACGACAGCGCCCGCCACAGCGAGGCCTCGGGACCTTGCGCTTCGACGTTGATCGAGGAGGTTGCATCGCGCCGGGCCTGCTGCATCAGTAGATCAAAGACACTGCCTATGGCGCGACCGCGCGTGAATTGTAAAAGCGCCTCCGCATAGAGGGCATCGCACTCCTCTCGCGTGATTTGGGTCTGAACAGGATCCAGTCGAGCCATGCGCTCCCGCACTTCGCTGAGTTGCACGACATCGAGGCTTCCAGCATAGGCCTCGCGAATGGCGGCGAGTGCTTGCGCGCGGCGAGCGGGGAAATACTGTCTTGAGCTCACCGGCAGCGAGATTTCGTGATCGAGGATCCACTTGAGCGATCGAAAGTAGAACTCTTTGGTCGGAGGTCGCAAACCCTTCATCATGTGAAAGTCGCTGGGTCGAAGCGACTCCACGACTCGTCGGGCCCGATGCTCATCGCCAAGTTTCAAATGCGCGAGAATGAGATAGGCCGCCGCCCCGTGGGAGTTGTGACGCCGAAACTCCTCCGCGATCAGGAGCACCTCGTACTCCCGCGCTCGCTGCAGGCGACTGGTGAGTTCAAAAGCTGAGGCGCTTTCCCCGGCTGACTCATGGGGCGAGTTGCTTGTCGCCAGCGAGTTCGGTGAGGACAGCACACGCAGCGAGGGTCGAGATCTTGTGCCCGCCTCGTCGCGATCTGGAGCTAGGGCAAGTGAGTCAACCGTGGACGACGAGGGGGGCTCAGTCTGTTTCAAGCTTCTCATAGGACCAAAGTAGCTGAGCCTTGGGACAGCTGAGGTCCTCACAACCCTTCGAACTGGTGCGAGCAACCACCGGGCTCGACCGTCCGTCTCAAATTCAGCCAGCGATCGGCACGGCTACGATTTTGCCCAACGGACCGGGAGTGATCAGGATACCTTTGTCCAGGATGTGGACGAACTCGGCGTGGATGAAGGCGCCGACGAAGCGACGGAAGGACCTTCAGCTAAGGCATCGAAGCACTTCTGCACGTCGTCTAAACGATGTGTGGCATGATCAACTTGCGGCAGATAGGTCTTCATCAAGCGCACTAAGTCCGTGCGAAACCAATTCGAGTCTTCACTGAGTGACAGAGAGTTCAGCAGCTCGCGTGTCGCTCGCACCAGACCCGCGTAGGCATTTCGCATCGTCTGAATGCCTTGTTCCGGCTGCGCGGTGAATCCGTCCTGGCGAAATAAGTTCCGCATGGTCTGCAGGCTTTGCATATGCGCACTTTTGGCGTCATCGTGGAAGGCTTCCTC